>JAZNGK010000026.1:0-6531 GCA_045576395.1 Faecousia sp.
GTTGATGCCGCCGCCTACGGTCAAGGGGATGAACACCTTCCTTGCGGTTTCGCACAGGATGTCCGTGAACAGCTTCCGTCCGTCGGAGGAGGCTGTAATGTCGTAGAATACCAGCTCGTCTGCGCCGCAGCTGCTGTAATACATACCCAGCTCCACAGGAGAGGATACATCCCGCAGGCCTTCAAAATTCACGCCCTTTACCACGCGTCCGTCCCGGACATCCAGGCAGGGAATAATTCGTTTAGTTATCATCTTGCCACCTCGATTGCTTGGGCTAAATCTAAGCTGCCAGAATAGTAGGCCTTGCCTATGATAGCTCCGTGCAGGTTTTGCGCTGCCAAATGCCGGATGTCCTCTAAGGAGGAAACACCGCCGGAGGCGATAATCTGCAGGCTGAATTTTTCGGACAGGGTTTTGTACAGTTCGTGATTGGTGCCCTGCATAGCGCCGTCCTTGGAAATGTCGGTGCAGATAACGGTTGTTACACCGGCAGCCTCCATTTGCGCGCAGAATGTCAGCGCGTCCTTATCGGAGGTTTCTGTCCATCCCTTAATGGCCACACGCCCGTCCTTGATGTCGATGCCAACAGCGATTTTCTCGCCGTATTTGGCTAGTGCGGCTGCCAAAAAATCCGGGTCTGTTACTGCGGCAGTCCCCAAAATCACCCGGTCAATTCCGGCAGACAGATACCGCTTTACAATTTCCATAGTGCGGATACCGCCGCCCACTTCGCAGAAAAGACCGGTCTGCTGTTTGATTTTTTGCACGGTTTTCAAATTGGGGGTCGTGCCGTCTCGCGCACCTTGTAGATCCACCATGTGGATGTGGGTGGCACCGCAGCGCAGAAAGTCCTGGGCAACTGCAAGGGGATTTTCATTATATACGGTCATTTGGCTGTAGTCGCCCTTAAAAAGCCGCACCGCTTTTCCTTCGTATAGGTCTATTGCGGGATAAAGTATCATTTTTTCTCTCCCATTTCTACAAATGCTTTCAGAATCTTTAGTCCCACTTCACCGCTTTTTTCCGGATGGAATTGGCAGCCCAGCACATTGCCATCTGCCACAGCGGCGGTCAGCTCTGCCCCATATTCCGCGGTAGCGATGACTGCCGAATCGCAGTCGGCGGCATAGTAGGAGTGTACAAAATATACGCAATCGCCCTGACGCGTGTACTTCATCAGAGGGGATTCCTTTTTCATAATCAGACCGTTCCAGCCGATGTGGGGAATTTTGTAGTCTGCGGGAATCACATCCCGAATGGGACGGATAGAGCCCTTTAGCAGTCCCAAGCCCTCGTGGCAGCCATATTCGTAGCTCTTTTCAAACAAAAGCTGCATGCCAAGGCAAATACCCATCAGCGGCTTGCCTTTGGCGGCAAGCTCTTTTAGAGTTTGGTCCAAACCGGTGCTGCGCAGCTTCTTGGCAGCATCTTCAAACGCGCCTACGCCGGGCAGGATGATGCAGTCTGCTTTTTCCAAAACCTCTTTATCTGCGGTAACGGTAGCCTCTGCGCCAATGGCTGCAAACGAGCTTTGCAAAGAGAACAGGTTCCCCACGCCGTAATCAATGATTGCAACCATTATAAGACTCCTTTGGTTGACATAATATCGTCAGCAAAAGCAGCATCAATGCTGACGGCTGTACGCATACTGCGGGCAACAGACTTAAAAGCGCCCTCAATAATGTGGTGCGAATTACTTCCTGCCAATTGCTGCAAATGGAGGGTAATTTCGGCATCTCTTGCAAAGGCAATCCAAAATTCCGCACACAGCTCCGTATCAAAATCGCCGACCTTTGGGGAGGGAATGTTCAGTACGGGATAGAAGCCGCCCCGTCCGGAGATGTCCACCGCAGACAGCATGACACTTTCATCCATGGGCAGAATCATACTGCCGTAGCGAATAATGCCTTTTTTGTCTCCCAGGGCTTGGGCAAAGGCTTTGCCCAGGCAAATGCCTACATCCTCCACTGTGTGGTGGTAGTCCACATGGGTATCGCCCACACAATTGACTGTCAAATCAAAACGGCCGTGCTTGGCGAAAAGGGTCAGCATATGGTCCAGAAAACCGCAGCCGGTTTGAATGTCGCTTTCGCCCTTGCCGTCCAGACACAGTGTAAGCGCTATATCTGTTTCCGCAGTTTTGCGGGTAATTTTTGCGGTTCTCATATCAGTTCCTCCAATACTTCGTTAATCTTTTCAAGGAAAATCTCCATCTGCTCTCTACTTCCTATTGTAATGCGGTTATATTGGCACAGACGAGGCGTATCAAAATGGCGGATCAACACGCCCTTTTTCTTCATACGCAGGTAGATTTCCTTGCCGTCTGCCTGGGGATGCATAGCAAAAATGAAATTCGCCTTGGAATCGGTGAGAATGAATCCGGCTTTTTTCAGCTGCTGCACAGTCCATTCCCGAACCTCCATAATTGTTTGACAGTTTTTTTGGATATAGTCCTCATCCATCAGCGTGCCTACACCGGCTGCCATAGTCATACGGTTTACATTATAGGGGTTGGTGGCGTATTTGATGGTATTCAAATCTGCAATGAGCGCCTTGCAACCAATGCCAAAGCCCAGTCTGCCACCGGCCAGAGAGCAGGATTTGGAAAATGTACCGGTTACCAACAGATTATCATATTTGTGGATAAGGGGAATCACGCTTTGACCACCGAAATCCACATAAGCTTCGTCGATAATGACCACATTGTCCGGATTGCTCTTGACAATTTCCTCAATCTCTTCAACGGGCAGAACGATACCTGTGGGGGCATTGGGATTGGCAATCACAACGGTCTTGCCCACTCCGCAGTACGCTTTCGGGTCAATAGTGAAGTCCTCCGCCAAAGGAATCTGTTCATAAGGGATACGGTTCAGGGCGGCAAACACCTTGTAAAAGCCGTAGGAAACATCTGGGAAGACCACAGGATGGCTCTCGTCACAAAATGCCATAAAGGCAAAATTCAGAATCTCGACAGAACCGTTGGTAAACAGAATCTCGTCCTCTGCCACCTGATAGACCTCTGCCGCCTTCTTTACCAAATCCCGGCACTCCGGGTCGGAGTAAAGCTGCAGATTTTTTGCCGCCTCTGCTGCCATACGAAGGGCATTGGGAGAGGGCGGGAAGGGAGATTCGTTGGTATTGAGCTTTACATATTGGGTATCTTTTGGCTGTTCGCCGGGGGTGTAGGGGGTTAAATTCGCATATTTTGCGCTAAAAAAACGACTCACGTTAGGCTTCCTCCATCCGAATCACCGCGCTTCTGGCGTGGGCGGTAAGCCCCTCCTGTTTGGCAAAGAACGCCACGTCCTCTGCCACATTTGCCAGCGCATCTGCGGTATAGTAGGTATACTGGGTTTTCTTTACAAAATCGTCCACGGACAGGGGGCTGGAAAATTTGGCTGTACCGCTGGTGGGCAGGGTGTGATTCGGTCCTGCCAGGTAATCACCCAGCGCTTCGGGGCAGTTTCGCCCCATAAATACCGAGCCTGCGTGGCGAATGCTGTCTAAGTAATCGAAAGGATTATCCACAAGCAGCTCCAAATGCTCCGGCGCAATTTCGTTGGCAATATCGATGACCTTGGAAAGCGTGTCGGCAACGATGATTTTGCCGTTGTTATCAATGGATGCCCGGGCAATATCGGCGCGGAGCAAGGCGGGAATTTGCTGTTCAATCTCCGCCTGTACTGCCTGTGCAAGCTCCATGGAATCGGTAACCAGCACTGCACTTGCCAGCTTGTCGTGCTCTGCCTGGCTTAGCAGGTCTGCAGCGGCGTGGCGGGGATTGGTAGCGCCGTCGGCGACGATCAAAATTTCGCTGGGGCCGGCAATCATGTCGATAGAAACGGCGCCAAACACCTGCTTCTTCGCCTCAGCCACAAATGCATTGCCCGGACCGACGATTTTATCGACCTTCGGCACACTTTCTGTGCCGTATGCCAAAGCGGCAATAGCCTGTGCGCCACCGATTTTATAAATCTTATCAATACCGGCAATGCTGGCGGCTGCCAAAATCACAGGATTGATCTTGCCGTCGGCAGAAGGCGGGGTAACCATAACCACTTCCTTGCAGCCGGCAATTTTGGCGGGGATGGAGTCCATCAGCACGGTGGAAGGGTAAGCGGCTGTGCCGCCGGGTACATACAGTCCGGCTCTGTCAATGGGAATGATCTTCTGACCCATTACAATGCCGTTTTCATCGTTGATGATGAAGCTGCGACGCACCTGCTGCCGGTGGAATTTGCGGATGTTTGCTGCTGCGCGGCGCAAAATATCCAAGAACTTGGGGTCTACCGCTGCCACGGCTTCGCTGATCTCCTCTGGCGTAACCTGCAGGCTGTCCAGCTTGGCTTGATCAAATTTCTCGCAGTATTCAAACAGCGCCTTGTCGCCATTTTTTCTTACATTATCAATTATTTCTGAAACGATAGCTTCTACATTTACAGCGTTTTCCACCCGAGCGAACACTTCCTCGGGCTTGACCTCGCTGAATTTTAGTATCTTAATCATTTGGATTCCTCCGTTTGGGCAACAAGCTGTTCCATCAGCTCCACCACTTTTTTGCGCTTAAACTGATAGCTTGCCTTGTTGGCAATTAGTCTTGCGCTGATAGGCACGATGGTTTCAATGACCTCCAGGTCGTTTTCTTTCAGCGTTGTGCCGGTTTCTACAATATCCACGATCACATCAGAGAGTCCCAAAATAGGAGCAATCTCGATAGAGCCGTTTAAGTGAATGATGTCAATATCCCGACCCTTGGACAGGTAGTGCTGCTGGGCAATGTTTGAAAACTTGGTAGCTACCCGCAGGGTGCGGTCAGTATTGTCGGAAAAGCCTTTTTTTGCCGCCACTGCCATACGGCACTTGCCGATATTCAAATCCGAAAGCTCGTAAACATCGGGATTATATTCTAAGAGAATATCCTTGCCTGCAACACCGATATCCGCAGCGCCCCGTTCCACATAGATGGCAACATCCGAGGGCTTTACCCAAAAGTACCGCACGCCTACCTCTTGGTTTTCAAAAATCAACTTGCGGCTGTTTTCCTTGATGGAGGGGCAGGGGAAGCCCGCCTTTTCAAACATAGCGTAAACCTTTTCACCCAGCCGACCCTTGGGAAGGGCAATGTTCAACACATTCTCGTCTTCCTTGGGTGCTTCCGAAGTCATATCCAGCATATCAAGATACACCGCAAAGCCTACAGCATTGCTGCTGTGCTTCATCTTTTTCATCAACTTATCATACTGTCCGCCGGACAGCACCGCAGAGGGTACGCCCTCCACAAAGCCTTTGAACACGATGCCATTATAGTAATTGAGATCACTAACAACAGAGAAATCCATTCGAAGCATATTACGAATCTGCGCATCCTCTATGGAGGCAATCAGCTGCGCCAGATGTTGCAGCAAGGCGGTATCACACAAGCCCTCCAATGTTTCGATTAGTTCCGGCAGCGCCTGTGCGGCTGTACCAGATACTCGAATTAAGGCAGAGAGAACAGTCAGGATATTTTCGGGAAGGTCCAACTTTTTAAGGCCTGCTTCGTTCTTCTCTTCCACACATTCCAGAATATCAGCCGCCTTGACGCCGGCTTGCTCTGCCTGGCGGATTACTTGCGACAATAGATCCAAATCCGTAACATTCAGCACGCAATTTTCGGAAATGCTTTGCAGGCTTTTAGCGGCAAGAACAATCACCTGCCGAATGTCCTCTTGGCTAATGTTACCAATGCACTCCAGACCCACCTGCATAATCTCCTTGTAGCTCTGATTGCCCTTGGAAATACGGTACACATTTTCGTTGTAAAACAGTTTTTGCACCTCGCCGGTGCGATCTTTGATGTTTTTAATGATGGACAATGTTACATCCGGCTTCAGCGCCATAAGCTTGCCGTTAGTGTCGGTAAAGGTGATAACACTGTCGGAAATTAGAAAATCCTTGTTGTTTGCATACAGGTCATATTCTTCGAATTTGCTCATTTTATATTGGGTATAGCCGTAGCTACGGTAAAGACCGCGCAGACCGAATATGACCTTTTCCTGAAGGCTGAGGGATAGATCCATTATACTTCCTCCGATTCTGAAAGTCTTCTTATGGCTTTTTGGTATCCGCCGTTGCCATAGTTCAAGCATTTGCTGACTCTGCCGATGGTAGCGCTGCTCACCGCCACCTGCTCGGTAATTTTTTGATAGCTCATTCCCTTGGACAGCAAGATCGCCGTATCCAGCCGCTGGGACATATCCAAAATTTCCTTTATGGTGCAAAGGTCCTCAAAATACGCATAGCATTCTTCTAATGATTGCAGGCTCAAAATGGTCTGGAACAATCTGTCTACCGATTCACAATGGAGTTTATGCATAACTGCCACCTCTTTTATAAAATACTTCATCATATTAGCACTTTAACGCAGTAAAGTCAACCCCTGGTTTTAATTTTTGTTCTACTGCCATATTACTTTTCAAAATAACCACCTTTTGCCCCAACATGACATATAACAGAACAGCGGCCGACAATCAAGTCGGCGGCTGCTTTATC
>JAZNGK010000027.1:0-12170 GCA_045576395.1 Faecousia sp.
GATTTAACTTGAAAAACTTATTGGCGGCATTGGCGCCGGTGCGTTCTTCAACCATAGTACGCATTTTGGAGATGGGGACAATGGCGTCCACTTCCTCTTGGGTTAAGCCCAAAGCCAAACCCAAATTGGCATCGGGGTCTACATCGGCGGCGAGGACGGTGCGTCCTTCGTCGGCATAGAGCCTTGCCAAGGTGGAGGATAGGGTGGTTTTACCCACGCCGCCCTTGCCGGTAATCGCAACTTTCATTAGATACCCAAAGCGGCACGCTTGGCTTCGATGCAAGCAATCATCTTATCGCCCAGAGCGTCAATGTCGGTATCCACAACAAACTTAGCCTCAACCCACTTGTTTATGCCGTTTTCACCCTGCAACAGCTCGGTAACTTCGGTAGAGCCCTTGGAGTAGGGGTCAACGCCCAAGAAGGTTTCAATACCGGTCGCCACAACGTAGTTGCCGATAGAAACAGCCTTCTCACTCATCCATTCGGGTGCACAGCCGACAACGGGAACTTGGGAGATGTTGATACCCCAATCCTTAGCGATGTCGGAGGCCAGAATCATCATACGGGAAATATCCACGCAGGAGCCCATATGCAGAACGGGAGGAATGTTAGCCAATTCGCAAACACGCTTCAAACCTGCACCGCAGTATTCCTTTGCCTTTACCGGGTCCATGAGGCCGGCCTTGGCAGCAGCCTGTGCGGCACAACCGGTGGTGATGACGATGATGTCGTTTTCCAGCATCTTCTTCATCAGACCGATGTGGGCGGTGTCGGGACGGACCTTGGGGTTGTTACAGCCAACCATAGCCACAGCACCGCGGAGAACACCGGAATGTACACACTCAATGAGGGGTTTGGTGGTGCCGAATTCGTCGAGCTGAGAGTTGGCAACGGTATCAAGGGTCTTCTTAATCGCTTCGACAGAGTAGCCAACACGCGCATCCTGCTTCAGGTTGGGAATGTTGACCAGCTCGGGCTTGCGGTTTTTGAAGTTCTCGATAGCAACCTTCACGATTTGCTTTGCATTTTCACCGGCAGTTTCCGCGTTGAAGCGGTAGAACTCAGAGTCGGGAATCTGCGCAATGGGAGAGGTTGTGATGAACTTGGTGTGGAAGCACTTGGAAAGGGGTCCCAACGCGGGGAAGATACATTGCACGTCTACCACGATGGCTTCACAAGCGCCGGTGAGCACGACATTTTCTTGGTTTAGGTAGTTACCTGCCATGGGAATACCATGACGCATGGTAACTTCGTTAGATGTACAGCAGACACCGGAGATGGTGATGCCCTTGGCACCTACGGACTTAGCCAGCTCAATCATCTCGGGGTCATTTGCATAATGCACAATCATTTCGGAAAGGCTGGGGTCGTGGCCATGAACGACAATGTTTACATTTTCCTTTTCCATAACACCGATGTTAGCGGTGGTGTCAATGGGCTTGGGTGTGCCGAACATAACGTCGGAGAACTCAGTGCCCATCATGGAACCGCCCCAACCGTCGGACAGACCTGCACGCAGGGAATGACGAATCAAAGCCTCGGGCAGGGAGGAACAACCCATATGCGTCATATGCAGGGACTGGGAAACCTCCCGGTCGATTGCACGGGGCACGATGTCGGCATCTGCCCACAGCTTTTGGGTGTGTTCGGGTGCGCGATTGATAAAGCGCTGGGTGCCGAAGGGCTTGCCGTATTCCAGCAGACCGATTTCAGCCATTTCGTGAGCGAGGTCATAAATGTCCTTGCCCTCGGTTTCTACGCCCCATTCTTTTGCAATACGAATGAGCTTTTCAGGGTCCTTAACGGTGTAGTTACCGCCCTCTTTGGTTTGATGCAGAGTGTGCATAATTTCGCGACCGTGGTCGGAGTGTGTTGCGGCACCACCGGCGGTGAATCGCAGGTAGTTACGCGCGACAATGCCATGCACATCACAGCCACAGATACCTCTGGGGCTCTTGGGTGTGATACGGCAGGGACCCATAGAGCAAATACGGCAGCAGGTGCCACTTTCGCCAAAACCGCAATGGGGGGTTTGGTCCTTGACACGCTTTTGCCAAGAGTCAGCGCCAACCTTCTTGCCGGTTTCCAGCAGTGTGTTGGTGGCCTCTTCCATCTGCTCGATGGTGATTAAAGATGCCCAATCCTTCAATGTGATTTCCTCCTATATGCAAGATTCTTGCGCTGATAAATCAGCGCATGATATATCAGTATTATTCTACTCGTTTTGTCCCTGAAAGTCAATGATTATTTGCCCACAAATCGACGGAAATTTCTATCCCCCTGTGGGGGATTTTGGAAGAATATATAAAAAAGAAAGCCACCACAAAAACAAGCAGTTTGTGGTGGCGGAATTGTTATAGGAGTTTTAGCACAAGAGGGAACAGCAAGGTGGTGAGCACGCCTGCCACAACCAAGGACAGACTGCTTACAGCGCCGGTAAGGGGGTCAATTTCGTTTGCCCGAGCGGTGCCGACGATGTGCGAAGCAGTACCAAAGGCAACGCCTTGGCAGACGGGGCTTTTCAGGCGTAAAATTTTACAAAGCATAGAGCCGGACAGATTGCCTAAAATGCCGGTAATCAGAATCGCCACAGAGGTCAGGGCAGGAATCCCGTTATTTCCCTCCGACAGCACCAAGCCCAATGCCACCGTAACGGATTTCGGCAGTAGGGAGACGGTGAGCTGTTCCTGCAAGCCGAAGGCACGGCAGAGCAAGAGAATGCAAGCCAAGCTGGCAAGTGTGCCTGCGGTGATGCCGGCAAGAATAGCAGGCAGGTTGCGCTTGAGTAGCTTTAATTGACACGACAGAGGAACGGCAAGGCACACCGTGGCAGGCGTTAACAGCCAAGACATGCTTGCGGTACCTTCTTGATATGCCTGTGGGTCAAAATCGGTAAGCAGTAGAACGCCAATCACCAAGGCTGTGCCGATTAAAATGGGGTTACACAGGGGGGATTTGGTCTTTTTTTGGCACCAAAGACCGATTTGAAAAGCCCCGACGGTCAGCACGATGCTAAACAGGGGGATTTGAGAGAGGAAATTATGCATCCTTGTTATCCTCCTTTTTGTGTAGCCATTTGGTAACAAGTCCGCTAACGGCAAAGACCACAAAGGTGGATACGACCGCTGTAACGCAAATTGCGGCAATATTGGGCGCAATAAGGCCCCAATATTGCAGAATCTTTACAGCCGGTGCGACGAATAAAACGGGCATAACGGAAATCAGAAAATCTGCGGCATTTGCCACTTGCTTTTCCTTGAGTAGACCTGTTGTCAGCGCAACGGTCAGCAGCACCAAGCCGTAAATGGCGGCAGGAATCGGCAGGGGAATGACTGCCTGCAACAGCTCTCCGAGCAAGGAAAAGAGAAGAATGTATAAAAATTGGGGGATATATTTCATAGTGTTACCTCTTGTGTACGCGTCGGTTGCTGTTTTAACAGCGCGCGGATTTCCTTGGCGATGGTGCAATTTGGGGTGTGCACACAGGCGTCAAAGGCGCAGTCAATCGTAATTTGCTTGCCGTCTTCTGTTTCTACAGTTACCGTACGGCTTTGGTCAATAGTACGGCAGTAGCCGTGAAAGAAATATTCCTGTTCCATTAGTCAGCCTCCGTTATACAAAAGCCCATAGGGAATAGTAGATTACCGCTAAGCTTATGGCAAAACAGAATGGATTCCGTCGGGATTTGCCAAGGGGTATCGCTGTGGTTTACATAAATTTTTAGTTGCTTGTTTTCATGCGTGCGTATGAAGCCTAGCCTGCCATTTTCTGCGTGGAAAAATCGGAGCTTGCCCAGCCGTAAGGCAGTATGATTTGTGCGCAATGCACCGAGCGCTCTGTAATGGGCGATGAGCTGTGTGTCCTCGTTTCCCCAAGGGTAGGTGCGACGGTTGAAGGGGTCTTTGTGCCCTTCCATACCGGCTTCGTCTGCATAGTAAATGCTGGGCGCACCGGGCAGGGTGTACTGCAAAAACGATGCCATAAACAACGAATCCTTTGCCTGCATGCGCTGACATTCGGAGAGCTTTCGCACAGCATATTCTGCGCGCGTTCCCACAAAATCGTCTACTAATGCGGTGAGAATCCGCGGTGTGTCGTGGGTGCTTAACAGATTCATATTGCAGGCAAGCACCTGTGGGGGATAGTTCTCTGCGATGGTCATAACCTGCTCTTTGAACTGCCGACCGTCATCTCTGCCTGTTACAAAATTGATGATTGCTGTGCGGAAGGGATAGTTCATACAGGAATCCAAAGCGCCGTCAACAAAGTACCGCCTGCGAATATGATAGGAAATTTTGTTGGAAGCGTCTTCCCAAACCTCACCGATTAGGAGCGAATCGGGCTTTATCTCGCGAATCCGGTTTTTTAGCCGGAGAATAAACGCGTCCGGCAATTCATCTGCTACATCCAACCGAAAGCCGTCAGCCCCCAGCTTCAACCAATGGGCTACCACCGAATCCTCACTGTCGATGATGTAGTCCATAAAAGACGGGTCCATTTTATTTACGGTCGGTAAGGTTGCAAAGCCCCACCAGCTGTTGTAATGGTGGGGATATGCGTAAAATGTGTACCAGGAATAATAGGGAGATTGAGGGTCTGTGCGTGCCTGTTCAAAATACAGACTGTCGGAGCCGGTGTGGGAATACACCCCGTCTAAAATCACACGAATCCCAAATTTGTGGGCGGTTTGACATAGAAATTTGAAGTCGTCAATTGTGCCCAGCATGGGGTCGGGCGTTTTGTAATCACCGGTGTCATAGCGGTGGTTGGAAAAGCTTTTGCTGATGGGATTCAAGTACAGAATTGTCGTGCCAAACGAGGCGATATAGTCCATTTTTTCGGCAATTCCCAAAAAATTACCGCCAAAAAAGTCGTTATTCAACACAGCTCCCGTTTCGTCCGGCTCCCACGAAACCTCGTCATTCCAATGGGCGTGAACGGTGTAGGGTGTGTGCTTTCCTGTTAAATCGGGCTCGCCCACCTTGCAAAAGCGGTCGGGAAAAACCTGGTAAATTACAGCGCCCTTTGCCCAATCGGGGGTGGTGAAGTTTTGGGGCGTGCAGGTTACCTGCCATTTGTCGCCTGCTTCCATATTGGTGTCGTGCCCTTGCTTAAACAGGCGGAAGGAGCCTTCCGGCTTGTAAATGCGAAAATAGTAAAAGTATAGCCCCGTCTGTTGCAAAGCAAAATTGCCTGCAAAAATGGCATAGTCGCCTTCTGTGCGCACTTGTTCCATACACACAACCAAAGCAGGCGCGCCGTCTGCAAAGTCCAAAATACATTCTGTCTTCACAGCACCCACAGAGATAGGAATGTGTATGTGCAACTGACAAGTCTGCCCTTGGGACAGCGTTCCGAAGGGCTCTTTGTAGATGGATTCTTGAGAATCAAACAAAATTCGCATCCAATAACTCCTATGCGTGAAAAATTACTTATAGAATACGGCATTTTTGCCAAAAGGTCAAGACAAAGCCGAGGCATTTCTGCCTCGGTTTGTTGTTATTATTGGGCTTTCATTTTGCGAAACAACTCCATATAACGGCTTGCCGGCTTATCCCAACTGAAATCTTGCATCATATCGGTCTGTTGCAAGGCGCGGAATTGGGCGTTGTTATGCTGATATAAGTGCAGGCATCGTTGCAATGCCCAAGCAAAATCGTCGGCATTGTAGCTTTGGAAGGTAAAGCCAAGCCCGTTTTTGCCGGACGCATCTACACCGGCAACGGTGTCTTTTAAGCCACCCGTCGCGTGTACGACGGGTACGGTGCCGTATCGCATGGCGTTCATTTGACTTAAGCCACACGGCTCACTTTTTGAGGGCATCAAATAAATATCACCGCCTGCGTAAATGCGAGAGGCAAGCGCCAAATTGAAGGTAATTTTTGCAGACACCTTGTCGGGGAATTCCTGCGCCAGATTTAGGAAGAATTCCTCAAAATGGTGTTCACCCGTACCCAAAATCAAAAGCTGACAATCCTGCTCCCGTAACAGCCTGTGCGCGATATGGCATAGCAAATCCAGCCCTTTGTGTCCGGCTAGGCGTGTAACCATCACCATAAGGGGCACATCTGCGCGTACGGGTAGACCCACCTCTTTTTGCAGGTGCGCCTTGCAGAGCGCCTTGCCCTCGATAAAGGTATCTGCGTTGTAATGCGCAGGGAGCGCGGGGTCGGTTTCCGGATTGAAGGTATTTACATCAATGCCGTTTGTGATGCCGGTGAGCTTGCCGCTGTTTCCTGCAAGCACCGAATCCATTCCGTGAGAATAATAGGGGTACATCAGCTCTTTTGCATAGGTTTCGGAAACGGTGGTTACCAGGTCTGCTGTTTCAATGGCGCCTTTCATGCAGTTGACCGCCCCGCTCATATCCAACCGCTTGCGGTAGCTTTCGGGAAGCGAAAGTACATCGTCAAAGAAGTAGGCATCTGCCCAGCCTTGATATTCAACATTGTGAATGGTGAACATTGTGCGCGTGTTCGGGAAGTGGTGGGCATACTGCGCTGTTAAAAATATTGGAACGGGGGCGGTCTGCCAATCGTTGCATTGGATAATATCCGGAATAAATGCAAGGGCAATCAGCGCGTCCAAACAGGCTTTGGAAAAATAGGCGTAGCGTTCTGTGTCATCGCCATGACCGTAGATAGCCCCGTCGCGACCACCAAAGTAATACAGATTGTCAATAAAGTAGACCTGTACACCGTCCTTGCAGTTTTTGAGGGCGTGAATACCGGCATACTGCTTTCGCCAGCCGAGCGTAACGGTAAAGTGCGTGATAAGCTCTGTTTCCACAGTCGGATTTTCTAAAATCCGTTTGTAATAAGGCAGGAACAATACCACTTCGTTTCCGTCGATACGGGACAGGGCAGAGGGTAACGCCTCCATCACATCGCCCAAACCGCCGGATTTGATATAAGGTGCGCCTTCTGATGCCAAAATGGCAATTTTCATACGATTTCTCCCCGTTTGATGATAATAGGATTGGCAGGTGTGCCGATGAGCCTTGTATTCGGCTGTACGACCACATCCTTGTCGAGAATGACATATTCCAATTCGCAGTTTTCCTTGACAACGGTATCGTTCATAATCAAGCAGTTTGCGATTTTGGTACCTTCTTTGATGCTCACCTGCCGGAACAGTACGCTGTTGCGCACCGCACCTTCCAGCATACAGCCGTCGGCTACGATGCAGTTGTCGATGTTGGATTCTTCACCGTAGTAGCTGGGAACGCGGTCGCGTACCTTGGTGTAAACCGGATGGTTGTAGTAAAACAGGTCGTGGCGCGTGGTGCTGTCCAACAGGGCAAGGGAGTTGCGAAAGTACTCCTCGATGGTTTCGTTAAACATGGCAAGGCCTTGAAACTGATATACATTTATGGAAACGGTACCCTTTTGCCAGGAGCCCAGCACCAAATCGCGGTCCATATGGAAGTGATTTCTTGCGATACATTCGTTAACCAGCTTTTTCAGCAGGTGCTTAGACAGCACGAACAAATCCATAGATGCCAAATATTGCTTGGGTGCGGCATAGTCTACCGCAATGTCGGCAATCTCACCGGCCTTGTTCAGTTTGATAGCCAGGTCCAATTGCCTTTTACCGTTGGCAACGCCTGCTTTTGTAACCACCGTAATGTCCTTACCGCTGTCGATGTGGGAAGCGAGTACGCTGTTTAGGTCGATGTTGCACAAAATGGCAGAGTCTGCCATAATGACATATTCATCGTCCGGACCGAAGTTCAAAAAGCTCATAGCATGGTAGAGATTTTCGAGCTTTCCGCGATAGCTGTGCGAGGCAGACATGGCGTAGGGGGTCAAAAATTCCAAACCGCCTTCCTCCAGCCCCAAGCCCCATTCCTCACCGGAGCCGATGTGGTTAATAAGGCTTTGGTAATTCTGCCGTGAGATAATACCCAAATGACGAATGCCGGCAGCTGCCATATTAGACAGGTGAAAGTCAATCTGACGGTAGCGACCGCCAAAGGGAATACTGCCCATGGTGCGCTTGTCGCTTAAACCGCCCATATTGGCGTCATTTGCGAAGATAATACCCATTACATTCATTGTATTCCCCTCCTTTACCGCATCTCACCGGGCAGGAGTACGGTATTTTCTTCAATGACTGTGCCCTTTGCGGTTACGCTGATATGCTTCTTTTCCTGTTGCTTGAACACGCCGCCCACGACAGCGTTGCGACAGATTTTGGAGTTTTCACCTAAAATTGCATGGCGCACAATCGCGCCGGATTCGATGATAACACCGGGCATAACCACAGAATCCTCCACTACGGCATTTTCCCCGATGATACAGCCGGTGGAAATGACACTATGCTGGACGGTGCCGTAAATTTCGGAGCCCTCTGCAATAAAGCAGTTGACGGTCTTTGCCTGCGTGTCTATGTAAGAGGAGGGCAGGGCGTTGTTTCGGGCGTAGATTTGGGTGCGCTCATCACCGCGAATGTCAAACTCCGGTTTTTTACCCAACAGGTCCATATTTGCCTCCCACAGGGAGTTGACGGTGCCCACATCCTTCCAATAGCCGGTAAAGGGATATGCCATCATTTTATGACCGGCAGCCAACAGGCTGGGAATGACATTTTTGCCGAAGTCGTTGGAGGAATTGGGGTCTGCTTCGTCGGCAAGTAAGGCGTTGTAAAGCACATCCCAATTAAAGACATAAATGCCCATAGAGGCATTGGTGGATTTGGGTTTGGCAGGCTTTTCTTCAAACTCGTAAATGGAGTTGTCCGGATTGGTGTTCAAAATACCAAAGCGGCTTGCTTCACTTAAGGGCACATCGCGAACGGCTATGGTGCAGGAGGCGTTGCTTTTTTCGTGATATTCCACCATCGCGTTGTAGTTCATTTTGTAGATATGGTCGCCCGAGAGAATGACCACATAATCCGGCTGAAAGCGCTGGATAAAATCTATGTTTTGATAGATAGCGTTGGCAGTACCCTTGTACCAACCGCCTTTTTTGTCGTGGCGTTCGTAGGGCGGCAGGACTTGGGCGCAGCTGTGGGTTTTGTTCAGTCCCCAAGGCTGTCCGTTGCCGATGTATTCATTTAACTCCAAAGGCTGATATTGGGTCAAAATACCCACAGTATCAATGCCGGAGTTGACACAGTTACTCAACGTAAAGTCGATAATTCGATACTTTCCGCCAAAAGGAACGGCAGGCTTTGCGGTTTTTTCGGTCAAGACCTTTAACCGACTGCCTTGTCCACCGGCAAGTAGCATAGCAATACAACGCTTTTTTTGAAAATGCATGGTTACAGCTCCTTAAAGTTAAGATAAGAATGTGAAAAAGACGATACTCCCCACATTTTAAGTTTCTTTATATAACATACCATATTTCAGGCAAGAAAGAAAGGGGTATTTTTGCTAAATTCCAAGACGAGTTTCTGGAAATATTTACAAAGAAAGTCCTGCCATATGGTGATTTGATGGTAAAAATATACGAAAATGGTCGAAATTTTCCGGTTTTTTCCGACGCGGGCAGTTGCCATTTGCCGGTGGCTGTGGTATCATAGCAGCAATTTGGATTAGAGAGAGGGCGTAACCGTTGGAATACAACGATATATACGATAAGAACCGAAAGCCAACGGGGCGTGTTTGTCCGCGTGGCACAAGGCGACAGCCGGGTGAGTACGCGCTGGTGGTGTGCGTGTGGGTCTATGACGGAAAGGGAAAGCTGCTCCTCACGCGTAGAGCAGAGGGGAAGTCCTATCCGGGCACTTGGGAAAATTCCGGTGGCGCGGCGCAGGCGGGGGAGACCAGCCGACAGGCGATTGCACGGGAGCTTTTCGAGGAAACCGGAATCCGCGCTTCCGAGGACGAATTTGAATTGCTGGATAAGGGCTGCGACAGGAGCTTTCTTTATGATTACTACTGTATCCGAAAAAATACACCCCTTTCGGATATTGTGTTGCAGCCGGGCGAAACGGATGCGGCGCAATGGGTAACCTTTGCGCAGGTGCATCAGTTAATTGCGGATAAGCAGATGTGCCGCGTGATTGCCCGCCAATTCAAAAAGCAGGAGCAAATGCTGCTGGACAGGCAGGATAAATAAATGGAAAATTTTACTTGTCTTTTTTGTAATTTTGCGATATAATGAAAAAAAGCGTTTTTTTATTGTCCGGCAAAAAAACGCTCTTGCCGGACTGAAAAACGCTTTTTCTTTTTGTAACATACAAGGGGGAAGAGAAAATGATTCAGTTGATGGAAATGAAAGCCAAGCGCGGCAACGCACCTTTGCGGTATGCACACGGGCATTTTGCAACTAATCATAGCCATATCAATTATTATATTGATATTACTTACCAAAAAACGCGTTTGAGTGAGGCGAAGGCTGTGGCAAGGGCGCTGGTGCCTCTCTTTGAAATAACCACCATTGTAGATACGATTTTGTGTTTGGACGGCACCGCGGTAATCGGCACCTGCCTGGCTGACGAATTGACCAATAAGGGCTTTATGAGCATCAATCAGCATCAGACCATTTATGTTGTAGAGCCGGAATATAACGCCAATTCACAGATGATATTCCGCGACAACCTAAAGCCTATGTTCAAAGGAAAGAATGTGCTTGTACTGATGGCAAGCATGACCACCGGCTTTACCGCAAAGCGGAGCATTGAGGCAATCGGCTATTACGGTGGCCATGTGGCAGGCGTTGCGGCATTATACAGTGCGGTGGAGGAAACGGGCGGTTATCCCGTAGCCTCGGTGTATTCGCTGAAGGATTTGCCGGACTATGCAAGCTATGATTATCGGGAGTGCCCGTACTGCAAACAGGGCGTGCCGCTGGATGCGCTGGTCAACAGCTTCGGTTATTCTGCGCTCTGAATATTTGTCGCTTTCTACAGTAAAAACTGATAGATGTTTGATTTGTGTAAGCGTAGTTCAAGACCGTACCTAAGACAGAAACAGTGGATGCCATTATGGGCTCATATATCAATACAACATACAATAATAAAGGAGGTATAAATATGAAAAGGCTTCTTAGTAAAGGGCTTGTGGTGGTAAGGCTGCTTTGCGGCTGCACAGGGCAGCCGGAGCCAAACGACCCCGCGAATACCTCTGAAAACACTTTGGCTGACGGAAATACAGAAAAGTTGGAACCGAATGACGCTGCGAACGCTTCTGAAAACACCTTGACTGACGGGCAGGCACAGCAACCGGTTTTGGAAACAAAGGAAGATGCTACGGAGTTTATTAGAAATACAAAAATTAACGGTATCTACGTGTATTTACACGCCTTGGGCTGTATGTTTGCTAAGGCGGAGGATATTCCTGCAAGGTTTTACTTCTATAACGGGGTGGGAGAAAAAGGTCAGTTTACCCAAGAGGAAAAAACTTTTTTGGTAAATGCTTTTAAGCAAAAGAATCCTAATAATGATGAGCGCTTTGCACACTCTGCAACCAGACTGCCGGTGGCAAAGATCAATGCGGCGTTGTCTGTTTTGGGTGTAACCATAGAGGATATTCAAATTCCGGACAGGTGGGTGTACTATGACGAGACAGATTCCTATTATTTCTGGGTTACTGACGCCTACGGCGTAGATGGTTGGTTTGTAACCAATGTGGAAAAGGGCGATAACGGAACGGTTGCGATCTATTGGGAAACCAAAGGGTTTTATTGGGGCGACGCGACGCGTGAAGAACCGTTGCACGGTGCAAAAATGGTAATGACGATGCAGGCGATGCCGGATGGAAGCTACCGAATCCTGTCCAATGTTCTGCAAGAGCCGTAAATAAGTGATTTGTCAAACGAAATGTTGCGCTGAAAGAAATGAAAAAATTTATGAGGCCTGGCGTTGATTAACGCCAGGCCTCGTTTTTAGGCATAAAAAATACCCGAGAAAATCTCAGGTAAAATGTGGAAATTTTTATTGACAAAGGAAAAGACCTGTGATAAAATAACTTTCCATACTGTGGGAGTATACGGTTTTTCACGATTCTCCCCAGCATGAGCATTGTAACATATGCCGGCTTGGATGTCAAGTGTAAAAAATTACAAACTAACAACCGCCCCGAGCGTATCAAAGATGTAAGCAACACATGATTCCGGTATTCCTACCGAAAGAAAGGCTGTGATGATTCATATGGCAATGGTCAAAGACCAGATGTTTGGCAAGACCATGCGTAAGTCCTACGCAAAGTATCAGGAAATCCTG
>JAZNGK010000028.1:0-2411 GCA_045576395.1 Faecousia sp.
ACCTAAATCCAACGTGTCTGCCAATTCCACCACGCCCGCATTGGGGATATTTTATCACGACAATGTTTTCTTGTCAACGAAAAATACAACTTCACGCGTACAACTTGGCTTTTTTATGTAATTTTCCTTGACATTCCAATCCGATAAAGGTACAATAGATTCGGTATGGTGTACGCTGTCGGGCTTTGGCCACAGCGTTTCATGATAACCTGGCGTTTGCCGGAGTTGCGTATTGCGCCTCGTGGCGTTTTTTGTGCTTAAATCTTTTTGCCGATATATTCGGTACATTTATTTGCCAATTGAACAACATGGGGCCCTTTGCGTCCACTCCTTTGGCGATGCCTATTCTACAAAGGAGGTGTGCTTAGAAGATTATGGAACCTTTAGAGCTCGTATTCATCATCGTAGGCGCGGTGGTTTTTGCCTTAATCGGGTTTGCAATCGGTATCGCTTACCGCAAGCGTGTAAGTGAACGGGAAATCGGCTCTGCCGAATCGGAAGCCACGCGCATTATTAACGAAGCCATTCGTAGCGGTGAAAGCCGCAAAAAGGAAATGCTTCTGGAAGTCAAGGATGAAATCCATAAATCTCGCACAGAGTACGAAAAAGAAGCAAAAGAACGTCGTGCCGAGCTGACAAAGCAGGAACGCCGTTTACAACAAAAGGAAGAATCGCTGGACAAAAAGGCGGAGAATTTCGAAAAGAAAGAAGAAGAACTGACCCGTCGTTTGGAGGATGTAGCCAAGGCCAAGGAAGAAACCGAGGCCGTTAAGAAAGCACATCTTGCTACCTTGGAGCAGATTTCCGGTCTGACCCAAGAGCAGGCAAAGCAATTTCTTTTGAAGAGCGTTGAAGAAGAAATTCGCCACGATACTGCTATGAAGATTAAGGAAATCGAACAGCAGATGAAGGACGAATCCGACGAAAAGGCAAGAGAAATCCTGTCTATCGCCATTCAGCGCTGTGCCGCAGACCATGTCGCAGAAGCAACGGTCTCCGTTGTTCCCCTGCCCACCGACGAGATGAAGGGTCGGATTATCGGCCGCGAGGGTCGGAATATCCGCACCTTGGAAACCATCACCGGTGTTGATTTGATTATTGACGATACCCCCGAAGCCATCCCCGTCAGCAGCTTTGACCCGGTCCGACGGGAAATTGCAAGCCTTGCCCTTGAAAAGCTGATTGCAGACGGCCGGATTCACCCCACACGCATTGAGGATATGGTGGAGAAGGCACGGTCCGAGGTGGACCGCACCATTCGCGAAGAGGGTGAGCGCGCCTGTTATGAAACCGGTGTGCACGGCTTGAACCCCGAGCTGATTAAAATTCTCGGTCGGCAGAAATACCGTACCTCTTACGGGCAGAATGTGCTGAATCACTCCATTGAAGTGGCGCACATCGCCGGTTTGATGGCATCCGAGCTTGGTATTGATGTAACAATGGCAAAGCGTGCCGGTCTGCTCCATGACCTAGGCAAGTCCATTGACCATGAGGTTGAGGGCAGCCATGTGCAGCTCGGTGCTGATTTGGCGAAAAAGTACAAGGAAAACCCCGTCGTGGTCAATGCCATCGAAGCGCACCATGGCGATGTGGAGCCTAAATCCGTTATCGCTGTGCTGATTCAGGCAGCCGATGCCGTTTCCGCGGCAAGGCCCGGCGCCCGTCGCGAGAACGTGGAGAACTACATTCGTCGTTTACAAAAGCTCGAAGAGCTTACCGGCAGCTACCCCGGTGTTGAAAAGGCCTTTGCCATTCAAGCCGGTCGTGAGGTTCGCATTATGGTTAAGCCCGAGGAAGTTACCGAAGACAATATGATTTTGCTGGCACGCGATATTGCCAAGCAAATTGAAGCGGAGTTGGAATACCCCGGTCAAATTAAAATCAATGTCATTCGGGAAACCAAGGCTGTGGAATACGCAAAATAAACTGTTTTAAGCAGGTCGTCCCCTAGGACGGCCTGCTTTTTTATGCATTCTAACGCACTTCATCAAAATAAAGTGCTAAATTGCGGGGGTGTTTTGTGCATAGTGCCAAAGTTGCAAAAAAATGTAAAAAAGCACTTTACAACTTTAGTTTGGTGAAGTATAATGCAGCTATCAACAAAACACGGAGGCACTCCTCCACAACAAGAAAGGAAAGATAATTATGAAAAAGTACATCGCACTGTTTTTGGCCGTCCTGATGATGGCAACCTGCCTGATTGGCTGCGCAAAGCCCGCTGACCAGAAGAAAACCCTGACCTGTGGTGTTACCGTATTCGAGAACATGAACGAGCAGGATGCTGACGGCAACTGGATCGGTTTTGAATCCGAGTTCGCCATCGAAGTCGGCAAGATTTTGGATATGGATGTAAAATTCCAAGTCATCGATTGGTCCCAGAAGTACAACGAAGTGGACTCCGGCGCCATCGC
>JAZNGK010000029.1:0-2283 GCA_045576395.1 Faecousia sp.
TGTTGTTTACGAAACGAGGTGTCATTGCGAGGAGCAAAGCGACGTGGCAATCTCCTAAGGTTTCCGGCGCGGTCTGAACGAGGAATTACCTAAATTTCCACGAGATTGCCACACCAGTGTGCGCACTGGTTCGCAATGACATTGAACGGGTAAACAACAATTTATCGTTCTAATTGACTGACAGATACGATTTCGGCAGTATCCTTACCAACCGTGATGGGTGTGAATTTGACATCCGCATCGGTTAGTGTCATTTCAATTGCCGCGCTGGAATTGCCGACACGCTGCAAGCCGCCCCCGGCTGCCCGGTCAAAAAGCAACGTAAACAGGGCGGGAGAGCCATTCAAACGACAGGTGACCACATAGAACTGTGGGGGCATTGCCTTACCGCCGAAGGTCTCCCGATATTCCTGCTGATGGCCATACCAAAATGACTGTTTCTCTCTGGTGTCGATATGTACAAAATCGTCATAGAGGCCAATTCCCTGGACACCGATGCTCTCAGCGAATTTTGCGATTTCCGCAGGCTCGATGCCGGAAATGGTAAAATCTGCCGCTTGGCCCTTGGTGTGCCGGGAGGTGGGGGAGGCGTTGGCGGTTTGTGCGTTGTGCTTTGGGCAGCGATAACCGCTGGTGATGTAGAGTGGCTTGCCGAAGTGGTCCCGAATTTGCTGCAGATACGCCGATAGCGCTGGATCGTGCAGCGTCTCTTTGCAGCCGCAGGAAGTGCCCTTGCAATGAAATTCCGTGATGTTGAAATGCGCAGTTAGTTGTGTTTTGTCCGTTTTGGCATAGGTATTTGTTGCCATAAAAATCAACCCCTTTCACCCACACCCCCAAATGCAAAAAAGTTGCCCAAAACAGGGCAACTTTTTGCTTAAACATATACTTTCCGCAATTCTATGTAAACGATGTGATCGGGCATGGTGTAGTAAAATTCCCAATGGTCACCAACCACGGTCGGGCCGCAGATGAATTCACCGTCGCAGTACAGTTCCAGACTGTACTCTGCGAAGATTTCCGTTTTGAACACAAGTTCAGCGCCTTCGTAATAACCTGGCTCAAAAATCTGGTCTTCCAGAAGTTCCCGGGTTTCCCAATCCTGCCAAATGAAACCGTGCCGTTCAGCCTCCACGGTGACAGTTTTCGTCTCGTCGCATTGCGTGCAGTGATACACAACAGAATTACCTCCCAGCGTGGTGCCACTGTCCCAGGTGTGCTTGGTGTGGGGGATGGACTCGGATTTTGTTTCGCCACAAATGGTACAGGTGTATACCATTTTTGTTTCGATACCGCCAGGAATGATCATTTCCTGGCCACTGTCCCACACATGAGTGCATTCGACACTTTCCGAGATAGTCACATCGCAGGAAATACCGTCCACATTGATGTTGGTGTGTCCGTTTCCGTAAATGTGTTGGCCGTTTTTGGTGGTGTAATCCAGGTCGGAGTGGAAATCACAGCTAAGTCCCTCCATATCTACTGCAAAACCGCAGCCTTTCGGCAGAATTACGTCCAAATCGCAGCTTGCACCGTCAATGTCGATGAGGGTAGGGTGGTTTTCACAGTTGAGATGGATGTTGTTGGAGGCTCCGTCCACATCTACCTGCTCTACGCTGCCCACAAAACCAAGATTGTTGGCAGCGCCATCCATGTCGAGCTTTTCCATAGTCAGATGTTGGATATTGATTATCAAAGAAGCACCGTCGATCTCAATTTGCTCACAGACCCAATCCTGGGGCACAGTGATGGTCAAGTCCTTGCTGGGAATGGAATGATTGCCAAAGCCGATGGAAATACCGCCGCGGCTGCTGTAGTTCAGCTCCAGCGTGTTGCCGTGCACATTGTATACCATTTGATACTTGCTGTTTTCCGGGGCGGATTCCCGGAAGGTGATCTGGTCTGTATCGTCGGTGTTGATATTCACAGCGCCGGCGGCCCAATTGATCTCTAATTTTTGGATACTGTCGGCAGCTATGCTGACTTCGCCGGTTACTACGGTACCGTCATCGGCATCATAATCCAGCAGGTAAATTTCTTCGAAGAGGAAGCCGAGCAGTATGCCCGTCAGCACCAGGGCGAGTATGGAATAAATGATGATGCGTGCGATGGCGTTGCGTTTCATATTACTTCGCCTCCTTCAGTTCGTAAATGGCTTTTACGCTACCGTCAATGGCGCCGGAAATGGGGAATACCAACCAGGTGATGTACCACGCGCCGCTCCAGAAGCTGATGCCTAAGTAAATCACCAGGGTGACAATACCGGAAACAGACTTGTAAGCC
>JAZNGK010000030.1:0-4355 GCA_045576395.1 Faecousia sp.
GCCTTGCCGGTATTGGCATCAATATGGTCCTGCCCATGCTGATAGAACTTATACTGTTGGGCTTGCGCATCGTAAATAAACTTCGAGGGCTTGCAAGTCGGATCGTAGCCATGTCGTTCTGTGAGCCAAGGAGTTGGGGAAACATGTTGTCTTCCTAAGACCGCTTGGCCTCCGACTTGCCTTGCCGGTATTGGCATCAATATGGTCCTGCCCATGCTGATAGAACTTATACTGTTGGGCTTGCGCATCGTAAATAAACTTCGAGGGCTTGCCATACTTGAACTTGATGGTGATTTCCTCTGCCTTTTCACCATTCAAAACAACGCCATCGGCAAATTGCAGACCGAAGCTCTTATCGGTGGGGGTGTTATAGCCCTTGGCTTCCAATGCCGCCTGCAAGGATTCACCCTTGGTAAAGAGCGTATGCTCCCACGAATAGCCGTTGTTATAACGCTCTGTATCGCGGAAGAAATATTGGCTGGTCGCACCGGCCGCCTGGTCGATATGCTCCCAATTGCTAATCGTATCCGCAGTCGCACCATACCGACCGGCAAGTGCTAAGCCGGGACTGCCACCACAGTGCACCAAGGGCGCATCATAAGAAACAGCCACGCTGTTAAAAGCCGTACGGGCACTACGCACAGGACCGATAATGCCAACCTTGGACACATCGCTAAACACAGCTAAGCAACGGGTAATATCACCCTCAACCTCGATTTCATAGAACAAATCTGCCTGGCTGATACCACATTGGGGCATCGCATTCTTCAGATTGTTAATCATAACCGCCGTTACCTGACCGGACCAAGGTGCTTCCAAAGGCGCGCCGGTAAGCGGATGCCGGTACAGCACCTCTTGATTCTTGGTTTCCTCGGTGTTATCTTGGGCGCTCTCTTGCGTATTGTCCTGCGAAATACTATCGCCGGTAGATCCCTCGGTAGCATCTGTTTTTTTCTTTTTGCCACAGGCACACATCAGAAGACATATTGCCAGAAGCAAAGCTATGATTCGCTTCATTTTTGCTATCCTTCCTTTTTATAGGGTTGTTGCTATTGTAGCAGAATTTCCTGCAAAATGCAAGATGGGAATCGTTTCCTTTTCCGGATTGAGGAAGAAAATTTATATTTACAGACCGACAGGGAGTGTGATATGATATACAAACAACAGGAAACAACGAGGTTTCGTAATGATAAACTATATTGTTTTGGATATGGAGTGGAATCAGCCGTGGCCCGGCTCTCCCTCCTCCCGAAAGGTGCTTCCGGTGCAAATACAGGGAGAGATTATCCAGATTGGTGCTGTGCGCATAACCGAGCAACAGCAAATTACAGACGAATTTCAAGTGCTTATCAAACCCAAATACTACCGCAAATTAAACCGCCGGGTCAGCAAGCTCACGGGTATTAAAGAGGCCGAGCTTCGCGAGGCAGGCGTGCCTATGGTCGAGGCTATGGCGCGTTTTCGGTCCTGGTGCGGGGAAAATGCGGTTTTTCTCACTTGGGGTTTTAATGACATTTCCATTTTGCAGGAAAACCTGCGTTTATACGGCTTAGAAGAGGATTGGGTCAGCCGTTGGTACAATGCGCAGATGATTTTCAACGCCCAAACAGATGGCTCTTCTGCCCAAAAAGCGCTGAAAACCGCCATGGAATTGTTTGAAATCGAACCCACCCGTCCTGCGCACGATGCCTTGGGCGATGCTTACCACACCGCGCTTATCTGCGCGCGATTGGATTTGAAAAAGGGCACGGCCGAATATAGCCAAGCGCTCAAAAATCATATCGACGGTTTCCACGGCGCGGAGCTTCCCGGCTGTATCAGCCGCAAGGTATTCTACGATTATGCCGATAAGAAGGCGGCCTTGGACGCGATGTCCGGTAGCGAAAACAAGTGCCCCACCTGTGGCAAGCAGATGGTGGGCACCCGTTGGTTTTCCCAACCGGGCCACCGCTATATGGACCTGGCAACCTGCCAAAAGTGCGGCAAATTCTTGATTCGCGTGCGCCTGTCCGACCAGCCCGACGGCACCATTCGTGTCAGTCGGCTCACCTATGAGGCCACTTCCGAGGCCGCCGCCGCCTATGCCCGTCGGGCAGAGAAGGCCGAGCCGGAAAAGAGCAGACCATCTTCCTCGCAACGCCGTCGGCGGCGGAGTAAATTGCTGGAAAAAAAAGATTAAAAAGAAGGAATACCTATTCCGATATTTTCATAAAATAACGGATAAAATCGGTCCGTTTATAACAGGAGGACAACCCTATGCTGAAAAAAGTAACCGATACAATTTTGTATGTAGGTGCCAACGACCACGATGTTGATTTATTTGAGGGACAATATGTCGTACCCAACGGTATGGCATACAATTCCTATGTGATTTTAGACGAGAAGGTGGCCGTTATGGACACCATTGATGCCAGCAAGACTGACGAATGGCTGAAAAATATCGCGCAAGCATTAGGCGGCCGCAAGCCCGACTATTTGGTAGTACAGCACATGGAGCCCGACCATGCCGCCTCTATAGAAGCCTTTGTCAATGCGTATCCCGAAGTAACTGTGGTTGCCAACAAAAAGACCTTCGGTATGATTGCGCAGTTCTTCCCCAACCTGACGATGCAAAGCACGCTGTCTGTGGAGAATCTCGGCACACTTTCGCTCGGTCAGCACACCTTGACCTTCGCCTTTGCGCCTATGGTCCATTGGCCCGAGGTTATGATGACCTATGATGCGTTTGACAAGGTGCTGTTCTCTGCCGACGGCTTCGGCAAATTCGGTGCATTGGATATCAAGGAGGATTGGGACGACGAGGCGCGCCGTTACTTCATCGGCATTGTGGGGAAGTACGGCAAGCAGGTGCAGAACATTCTAAAGGTTGCCGCCACCTTGGACATTCAAATTATCTGCCCGCTTCACGGGCCTGTGCTTACGGAGAATTTGGGGCACTATATTGCGCTCTACGATACCTGGTCTTCCTACACCCCCGAAACCGAAGGCGTTGTAATTGCCTACACTTCCATTTACGGGCACACCAAAAAAGCCGTTGAGCTGCTTGCGCTGGAGCTGCAAAAGCGCGATGTTCCCAATGTGGTGGTACACGATTTGGCGCGCTGTGATATGGCGCAGGCGGTTGCCGATGCCTTCCGTTATGAAAAGCTGGTGCTGGCTACCACCACCTATAATGCCGATGTGTTCCCCTTTATGCGGACCTATTTGGATAAGCTCACCGAACGCAATTTCCAAAATCGCACCGTTGCGATGATAGAAAACGGCTCTTGGTCGCCAACTGCTATCAAGGTAATGAAGGAAAAGCTCGCAAGCGCCAAGAATCTCACCTACGCAGAAAACAATGTAACCATTCTGTCTGCTATAAACCAGGAGAATGTGAAGCAGATTGGTCGGCTTGCCGATGAGCTGTCTGCCTCTTATCAGTCTGTGGCTGTGCAGGACGATTTTATCGACCCGACTGCCCTGAGCCACATCGGCTACGGTCTGTATGTGGTAACCGCCAACGACGGCGCAAAGGACAACGGATTGATTGTGAACACCGTTACCCAGGTTACCAACACACCCAATCGGGTCGCTGTTACCATTAACAAGCTGAACTACTCCTGCGATGTGATTGCCAAGACCGGCAAGCTGAACATTTCCACCCTCTCCCAAGAGGCTCCCTTTGCCATTTTTGAACGATTCGGTTTCCATTCCGGACGGGATACCGACAAGTTTGCAGGCTTTGACCACACCCAGCGGTCTGCCAACGGCCTGCTGTTTTTGGATAAGTATGCCAATGCTTTTATCTGCTGTAAGGTCATCAGCCAAGTGGATTTGGACACCCACATTATGTTCATCTGTGATGTAACCCAATGCGCCAACCTAAACAGCGAGGAAACGATGACCTACACCTATTACCTGCAAAATGTAAAGCCCAAGCCCGACACCGAAAAGAAGGGCTATGTATGTAAGATTTGCGGTTGGGTGTACGAGGGTGAGGACTTGCCCGAAGACATTATCTGCCCCCTGTGCAAGCACGGCGCCGCAGATTTTGAACCCTTAGCTTAAAAAAATGACCGTCTTGGTATATTCCAAGGCGGTCATATATTTTAGAAAAGATTTTTCAAATAATCACAGGGTTTTATTCTTCTGTCGTTTCTTCCTGCTGTTGTTGCGCGATTCGGTTTACATAAAGTTGCTCCTTGCTATGGGGACGGAACATCTGCCACGCCAAAATACCCACAGCGGCAACACAGCTCACCGCCGCCAACATCTGGCTGACGCGGAACGGACCCCAATACAGGCTGTCCGTACGCAAGCCCTCTATAATGGCGCGCCCCAAGCCGTACCAAGCAACATAGCCCAAGGCAATC
>JAZNGK010000031.1:0-9115 GCA_045576395.1 Faecousia sp.
CGGCCTTGTGACCATCCAGCTTCCCGACCAAAAGGAAGAACTGACATTTTCCGAGAACTACGCCTGCGAGGATTGCGGCGTGAGCCTTACCGAGCTGGGGCCCCGGATGTTCTCCTTCAATAACCCTGCCGGTGCCTGTCCCAGCTGTACCGGTCTGGGCTTCCGGCTGGTGGCGGATGCAGATCTGGTGATTCCCGATAAAACAAAGTCTAATTTTGAAGGTGCCATTCAGGCCTCCGGCTGGCAGAGCGCCCGCACCGATTCCATCTTCCGGATGTATTTTGAGGCCCTGGCCCAGAAATATCATTTTTCCCTGACTACACCCTTTGAAGAACTCTCCGAGGAAGCCAAAGATGTGATCCTTTATGGCACCAAGGGAGAAAAGCTGCGGATGTCCTATAACCGCGGCAACGGTATGGGCGTTTTGGAACAACCGTTTGAGGGAATTTTGAATAACATCAGCCGCCGCTTTCGGGAAACACAATCCGATGCGGCGCGTAAGGAGCTGGAGTCGTGTATGGCGACTGCGCCATGCCCCAACTGCCACGGGGACAGACTTTCTGAAATTGCCCGTGCGGTAACGGTAGGTGGCATCGGGATTATGGATTTCTGTCGTATGAGCATTGCGCAGGCGCTGGATTTTATGGATAATCTCACCTTAGATGGTAATATGGCAATTGTTGCCTCCCAAATTGTACGGGAAATTCAAGCCAGACTGCGTTTTTTGATGGATGTGGGTCTGCAATATCTAACCCTGTCGCGTGGTGCGGCAACCCTGTCCGGAGGTGAAAGTCAGCGAATTCGTTTGGCTACGCAAATC
Organism: Faecousia sp.; assembly: GCA_045576395.1. Taxonomy (GTDB): domain Bacteria; phylum Bacillota; class Clostridia; order Oscillospirales; family Oscillospiraceae; genus Faecousia. The sequence continues at coordinate 821 of JAZNGK010000031.1, forward strand.
GGCTCGTCGCTTATGGGCGTGCTGTATATTTTGGACGAGCCGTCTATCGGACTGCATCAACGCGATAACGATAAGCTGCTCGAAACACTCAAACGATTGCGTGATTTGGGCAATACCTTAATTGTGGTCGAGCACGACGAGGATACCATACGCGTAGCCGATTATATTGTGGATGTCGGCCCGGGAGCAGGTTGCCATGGTGGCGAGATTGTCGCATCGGGTAGCTTAGATGACATTTGCGAGGAACAGCGCTCTGTAACCGGTCAGTATTTGACGGGTGTAAAGAAAATTCCCGTACCTTCTGCAAGACGGCAGGGAAACGGTAACTTCTTAACCGTTATGGGCGCTGAAGAGAATAATTTGAAGGGCATTGATGTTTCTTTGCCCTTGGGCACACTGACCTGTGTTACAGGCGTGTCCGGCTCGGGTAAATCGAGTCTTGTCAATGAGGTGCTGAACAAAACGCTTCTCGGTAAGCTCAATCACGCCCGTACCCGTCCCGGTGCCTGTCGTTGTATCTGCGGCATAGAGCATTTGGATAAGGTAATTGATATTGACCAAAGTCCCATTGGCCGCACACCGCGTTCCAATCCGGCTACCTATACAGGACTGTTTAATGATATCCGCGATTTGTTTGCCGCTACCAATGATGCAAAAATGCGCGGTTATGGGCCTGGTAGATTCTCCTTCAATGTAAAAGGTGGCAGATGCGAAGCTTGTAGTGGCGACGGTTTGGTGAAAATTGAGATGCACTTCCTTGCAGATGTTTATGTACCCTGTGAGGTCTGTAAGGGCCAGCGGTATAATCGAGAAACCTTGGAAGTGCAGTATAAGGGCAAAAATATCGCGCAAGTGTTGGATATGACAGCGGAAGAAGCATTGGCTTTCTTTGAAAATGTGCCTAAAATCCGCAAAAAGGCGCAAACGCTTGTAGACGTTGGTTTGGGCTATGTGAAGCTGGGTCAATCCAGCACAACCTTGTCAGGTGGCGAGGCACAGCGCGTGAAGCTGGCAACCGAGCTGGCAAGAATGTCAACAGGTCGTACGATTTATATTCTTGATGAGCCGACCACAGGCTTACACGCGGCTGATGTGCACAAGCTGATAGATGTCCTGCAACAGCTGGTAGATGCCGGCAATACCGTATTGGTAATTGAGCATAACCTGGATGTCATCAAGACGGCGGACTATATCATTGACTTAGGTCCCGAGGGTGGCGACCAAGGCGGATATGTTATCGCCACCGGCACACCGGAAGCGGTTTCGCAAGTTGAAGGTAGTTATACAGGAGCCTATCTAAAGCATTATTTGTAAAAAATTTCCCTGCCTTTGCAGGCAGGGAAGTGTTAGTTGATTTTTGAATAGGATTCGTTGGGCAGAATTTCGGAGAATTCAAGCAAACCCTTATCGCGTCCACCGGCATAGTCGCCGATGCGAATTTTCGGTGTGCGTACGGTTCCGGATTTGTTGTTTTTGATGGCAATTGTCATGGTTACGCGTGTTTCTCCACTATTGGGATGGTCTACAAGCACCGTTCCGCCATGTGCAGAGGCAACCGCGCTTACCAGCGTCATGCCCAAACCAAGGCCAAATCGGTTGTCTTCAATAGCTGGCTCACGACGGTAACGATGCCAAAATTCGCACTCCTCGACAAGTGCAATGTTGGTATTGGTAATGGTAAAGGTCGCCATATTTCCGCTTTTTGTCAGCTTCACATCAACGGTACTGCCTTCGGGAGAGAATTTGAGCGCATTGGATAGCAAATTGTAGATTGCGCGCTCGAGCTTTTCCTCGTTTGCCAATCCAAAAATAGGTATATCCGAGCTTGTATAGGAGAAGACAATGCCACTATCTTCGGAAATGGTCTGCGTTTTTTCTATTATCTCGTCGATGATAGCGGTTATATTGACCGTTTCCATACCGGAGATAAGCTTGTTTTTGTAACTGCCGGCGTCAGACATATTGCTGATAATGCGCAGAAGCTGAAATAGATTACGGTTGATTTGACTTGCCTGTACCTGCGCGTTCGGACTCACTTGGCTTAACTCCGAGAAAAGATTGTCGGTAGTCGCCATAATGTTCGATAGCGGAATACGCAGCTGTTGGGCGGCCAAGGTCAGTGTTTGCAGAAGGTCATCGTCTGCATCTTGATAGATTAAGAAAATATCACATTCTTTTGTGCGTGTTACGCTGGCGCTACAAGGAAAGTCGCCTGCGGTAATGGTTAAATACAGACAGCCGTTTTTGAAGGTTTCGTAAGCATCGCGATGCTCCGTTACGATTTCGCGGACATCTGTACCAATGCGGAGCATTCTGTGTTCGGCAGCGGAATTGGTTGAAACAATCATGCCGTCTTTCACGCAAAACGCAGGACGGTCTATCAGCTCCAGCCATGGGAACGCATTATTTATAGTTTCCATATCGCTTCTCCTCCTGCCATATCATGTGCAAAAATTGGGAAAACTTTCGCATTTCCCATACACTGTTTTTATTTTAACGGATTCTTTCCAAAATAGCAAGAAAAATCCACGAATGGAGTGAAAATATGTCGATTCATAGTGGCCACAGGCAAAGATTGAAGGACCGTTTCCGTCGGGAAGGGCTTGATAACTTCGATGAATTGTATGTTTTGGAGCTGTTGCTCTTTTATTGCATCCCCCAAAAAGATACGAATCCGCTTGCGCATCGCTTGCTTGACCATTTTGGCTCCTTGGCAGGTGTGCTGGATGCAACAGCTGAGGAGTTGGAAAAGGTTGATGGCGTTGGGCAAAATGTCTCCACATTTCTTTCTTTGATTACCCAAGTCGGACGGTATTACCAAGTCAAACGCGCTGAACCGGGTGAGATTTTGCGTACCATTGAACAATGCGGCAATTACTTGGTACCATACTTCTTCGGCAGAGAGCGCGAAACGGTGTTTATGCTGTGCTTAGATGCAAAATGCAAGGTACTGTGTTGCAAAAAGATAGGGGAAGGCAGTGTGAATTCTGCCAATGTTCCCATTCGCAGAGTAGTGGAGCTTGCTTTGGGTGCAAATGCGACCACCGTTGTTTTGGCGCATAATCACCCCAGCGGATTGGCAATCCCTTCGGCTGACGATGTGCAGACAACCCATCGTGTTGCCGCCGCGTTAGAGGCGGTGGAAATCACGTTGGCAGACCATATTGTAGTCAGTCGGGACGATTATGTATCCATTGTTCAATCCCAATACTACAAGCCACAAGAAGCTTGCAGTATTCGATAACACAATATTATGAGGTGTAATATGGATTTTTCAAAAACTTATTTAGGTATTGAGCTTGGCTCTACAAGAATAAAAGCTGTGCTGTGTGATGCAAGTGCGAATATTTTGGCGCAAGGTAGTTTCAATTGGCAAAACATGTTCGAAAACGGTCATTGGACCTATCCCGAAAGCCTGTTTACAAAAGGGCTTTCCGATTGCTATGCATCTTTACTGAATGATATTGAAGAAAAATATGCTGAAAGACCCACGACCTTTGGTGCGATTGGTATTTCGGGTATGATGCATGGTTATTTAGCGGTGGATGAGAATTTTTGTTTGCTGACACCGTTTCGCACTTGGCGCGATACCACAACAGGCGAAGCGGCAGACCAACTGACGGAGCTGTTTAGTGAGAATATCCCCTTGCGTTGGGGTGTGTCGCATATATATCAAGCTGTGCTGAATCAGGAAGAGCATCTCAAGCATTTGGCGCATATTACAACACTATCCGGCTATATTCACTACCGTTTAACAGGTGAAGTGGTGCTTGGCGTGGGTGATGCGGCAGGTATGTTCCCTCTGCGTGCCGGGCAATACGATGCGCTGTGTGCGGAAAAGTTAGACAGAAAATTTGCGGAAAAAGGCTACGCCTTTTCTATATTGGACCTGCTTCCGAAAATTCGTTTTGCAGGAGAAAAAGCAGGTGTACTCACCGCGGAAGGCGCGGCATTGTTAGATGTCAGCGGAACTCTGCAAGCCGGTATTCCGTTTTGCGCACCGGAAGGTGATGCCGCAACGGGTATGGTGGCGGTAAACGCCATCACAACGGGTGAAGGCTCGCTTTCTGCCGGTACGAGCGCATTTGCTATGTTGGTTACAACAGAAAAACCCCTACAGCTCAATCGGAATATTGATGTTGTTGCCACACCCGATGGCAAGCCTGTGGTAATGCTCCATGCAAATAACTGCTGTGGCGAAATTGATGCATGGGTGAATCTGTTTGCTGAATTCTCTAATATCACAGGTCAAAATTTAAGCAAGGGTGAAATTTACGAAATACTATACAAGAACACCCAAAACGCAAGCAATGATTGCGGTGGTATTTCCGCATACAATTTCATATCTGCCGAGCCGATTTTGGCAGTTGAACAACCGCGTCCGTCTGTGTTGCGGAATAAGGCGGATATGTGCCTTGCGGATTTTTTCAAAGCGCAGATTTACGCAACTATTTCCGCGCTTGCGATGAGTTTGGACGATTTTGCAAAACACGAAAAGCTTGCATTAGGCGGATTTAAGGCAAGCGGCGGTATTTTTAAGGTTGAGGGTATTGCACAGCAGATATATGCTGACGCATTTTCCTGCCCAATCACCTTAACCGATACGGCAGGCGAGGGCGGTGCTTGGGGCATGGCAATTTTGGCGCTCTATTTGGATAATACAAAAATGCCTTTGGATAAATGGCTGAACGAATCCGTTTTTGCGAAGTCAAAATCCGTTATCTGTACGCCAACTGAGGCAGGAATTGCTAATTTCAAGGCATATTTGCGGAATTACAAGCGAAATTTATAAACAAAAAGATATTATCAAATTCCAATTTAATGGAGTGTAAAAATGAACAAAACACTAAAACAAGCTTTTATTTCCACGATTCCGGTAATGACCGGATATCTGGTTCTTGGATTTGGCTTTGGTATTATTCTTAAAGCGAATGGGTATGAAACATTTGTTGCTTTGGTTATGAGTATCGTGATATTTGCAGGTTCTATGCAATATGTAGCAGTGGGCTTGCTTGCAAGCGGCGCTTCGTTAATAACCGTTGCACTGACAACTTTTATGGTCAATGCAAGGCATTTGTTTTACGGAATCTCAATGCTTGATAAGTATAAGAATATTGGAAAAAGAAAACCGTATCTGATTTTTGCGCTTACGGATGAAACATATTCTTTGCTTTGTAATGACAATCCTAATATACCGGCTGAAGAAAAGAAGAATTATTACTTTTTTGTATCGCTTTTTAATCAAATATATTGGATTATGGGTTCGGTTTTAGGCGCAGTAGTGGGCTCTCTTGTTAAATTTAACAGCAAAGGCATTGATTTTGTATTGACCGCACTTTTTATTACTATCTTTCTTGAACAATGGCTTACCGCAAAGAAGCACGCGCCTGCTATCATCGGCGTTTTGGTTTCCGCGGCTTGCTTAGTTTTGTTCGGCGGTGAAAGCTTTTTAATTCCTTCCATGCTTGTTATTTTGCTTTTGCTTTGTCTTTACAAGGAGGGAACTCAAAATGACTGATTTACATACTTGGCTTACTATTGCCACGATTTCCCTGGTAACGGTTGCAATTCGCTTTTTGCCTTTTATAATATTTAACGGAAAGCGAAAAACACCGAGAATCGTTCAAAAGCTCAGCAAAATCCTTCCATGTGCCGTTATTGGAATGTTGGTTGTTTATTGCTTAAAAGATATTAGTTTTGCCAATACCGCGGGCTATCTACCTGCTATTATTGCGAGTTTTGTCGTAGGTATTCTTTATGTATGGAAAAGAAATACATTGATAAGTATTATTTGCGGAACGGTAGGCTATATGATGTTAGTACAGTTTATATTTTGATTAAACAAAGGTATGCACTAACAAATAAAATTTAATTTGCCGGTGGAATATGGGAATTTGCTCTAGTGATAAAAATAGATAGCAAAGCATATGGTGTTATTTCGTCCCGTTTTGTGTTATCTTGTTGACTTTAATTCGTGTGATTGCCTGTTCGCCAACTTTTTTAGCAAAATTCGAGTGAATTTAAGACAATAAAAAGACAGAAAATAATCAAAAAAGAGAGGAGCGAGAACATGCCGGATAAGTTCATTTTACATTCAAATTACAAGCCAAGCGGAGACCAACCGCAAGCTATTGAAAAATTGACCGAAGGCATCAAAAACGGCTTAAAAGAGCAGGTTTTGTTGGGCGTTACCGGTTCGGGGAAGACCTTTACAATGGCTTCTGTGATTGAAAAAATCAACAGACCCACCCTCGTTCTTGCTCATAATAAAACCCTTGCCGCCCAGCTTTGCTCAGAGTTTCGTGAGTTCTTTCCCAACAACGCGGTTGAGTATTTCATATCCTACTATGACTACTACCAGCCGGAGGCATATATCGCGCATACGGATACCTATATCGAAAAGGACTCTGCCATTAACGAGGAGATTGACCGCCTACGCCATAGCGCAACCTCTGCGCTGTTTGAACGACGCGATGTAATTGTAGTGTCCTCTGTAAGCTGTCTGTACGGATTGGGCGACCCGATTGACTATAAAAGCATGGTAATTTCCCTGCGTGTTGGGCAAAGGTATCCGCTTGATGATGTCCTTCGTAAACTGACAGAAATTCGCTATGAGCGAAATGATATGGATTTCTCCCGTAATAAATTCCGCGTTCGTGGTGATACCTTGGAAATATACCCTGCCTATTGGACAGGCCGTGCCGTTCGTGTGGAATTCTTTGGCGACGAGGTGGATAGAATTTCGGAAATCAATGCGGTTTCCGGCTTGGCTGAGCGCTACCTCGACCATGTTGCGATTTATCCTGCGAGCCATTATGTGGCATCGCGAGAGAAAATGGAGCGCGCAATGGCGGAAATTCGCAAGGAATGCGACCAACAGGTTGCCTACTTTCGTGAAAATAACAAGCTGCTGGAGGCACAGCGCATATCCCAGCGTACAGCTTACGATTTGGAAATGCTGACGGAAATCGGATTTTGTACGGGCATTGAGAATTACTCCCGCGTTATCCAAGGCAGGGCGCCCGGCACACCGCCTACCACGCTTTTGGATTATTTTCCCAACGATTTCCTTCTGTTTGTTGACGAAAGCCATGTAACATTACCCCAATGCCGCGCGATGTATGCAGGCGATAGGAGCAGAAAGGATTCCTTGGTGAATTTTGGCTTCCGTTTGCCATCTGCCTATGATAATCGGCCATTAAATTTTAACGAATTTGATTCCAAGCTCAATCAAGTGATTTATGTGTCTGCTACGCCTGCGGAGTATGAGCAGACCCGTTCCGGTCAAATAGTGGAGCAAGTTATTCGTCCGACAGGACTTTTAGACCCTGTGGTGGAGGTAAGACCGATTGAAGGGCAGATTGATGACCTGATAGGGGAGATTAACAAGAGAACCGCGCGTGAGGAACGGGTGCTGGTAACAACGCTGACCAAGAAGATGGCGGAGGATTTAACGGTCTATTTGCAAAAGGCAGGTATTCGTGTGCGTTATATGCACGCAGACATCGGTGCTATGGAACGCATGGAGATAATCCGCGACCTGCGTATGGCGAAATTTGATGTGCTTGTGGGCATCAATCTCCTGCGAGAGGGTTTGGATTTGCCTGAAGTGAGCCTTGTCGCAATTTTGGACGCGGATAAAGAGGGCTTTCTCCGTTCGGAAACCAGCTTAATCCAAACCATCGGTCGTGCCGCACGAAACGCAGACGGCCTTGTGATTTTGTATGCTGACCGCATTACCGCTTCTATGCAGGTTGCGATGGACGAAACAAAACGCCGTCGCGATATACAGGACGCCTATAACAAAGCCAACGGCATTGTGCCGCAAACAATCATCAAATCTGTTCGGGATTTGATTGAAATTTCGTCTGCCACCTCGGAACGAAAGGGTCGTAGTGGAATTAAGATGACCAAGGCGGAGAAAGAAAAGGAAATTCTCCGTTTGGAAAAACAGATGAAGGAAGCCGCCCGTATGATGGAATTTGAATATGCGGCTGTACTTCGAGACCAAATCATTGAATTGCGTGGTACGCAATAAATAAAGGGGTGCGTGGGCACCCCTTTATCATTCTCCTATATAAGTAAATCTCGGGCCGTGGTAGCCGTCTTTGTCTACAATTTCGTTCCACATAGCGGCAGGTCGGACCCACAAGCCTTTCTCTCCGTATAGCGCTTGATACACGACCATTGGCTCCAGCGTTTCCGAATGGCTGGCAATGCCTAGCACCAAATAGCGATTGCCCTTAAAGTGTTGATATATTCCGAGTTTAATTTCCATAATGCTTCACCTTTTTG
>JAZNGK010000032.1:0-5907 GCA_045576395.1 Faecousia sp.
CGCGATTATCGAGGAAGACGATTTTGATATGCTGGTCATGGGTCGCACCCAGGGCAAGGGCTGTTATTGCTATGTCAATGGCGTGCTGAAAACCCAAGTGGACAAGTATGCTAAAAATTACAGCTATATTGTTATGGATAACGAGGCAGGTCTTGAGCATGTAGCCAGAGGTACGCTACCGAAGGTAGATACCATGCTGTTGGTTTCCGATTGTTCACGCCGGGGCATTCAGGCGGCGGCCAGAGTGGCGGAAATTGTGGAAGAAATGGCGCTGAAGCCTGCGACTATGGGTCTTATTGTAAATCGCGCACCCGAAGGCAAGCTGGACGACGGTGTGCTGGAAGAGATTGAAAAGCACGGCTTAAAGCTTCTTGGCGTGCTTCCGCAGGACGACGGTGTGTACCGTTGCGATTGCGACGGAAAGCCCTCGGCAAAACTGCCTGACAATAACCCCGTGAAAGCGGCGGTGAAAGGTGTCATGCAGACCTTGGGGCTGTAAAATAAGGATTCAAAATCAAGATGCGGAAACCGTATCGGATTTGAACATATAACATCATATATTATTTTTTTAAGGGGGATATTTACCATGTCTTTCGTTCCTAAGACGCAACCCTTCAGCGGCAAAATCAATGCCGTAACCTTGGGCGTCGGTGATAAGGCTATTGTCATCGGCGGTCAGAATGTGTTGCCCTTCTACACCTTCGATGCAGCCATTGAGAATGCACCGAAAATCGGCGTCGAGATTTCCGATGCCGCAGATGCGTGGACCTCTACGGGTCTGAAGGAGTTCTATGCAGGCTGTGCAACCATGGCGGACTATGCCAAGAAGGCAGAGACCATGGAAGGCGCAGATTTCCTGTGTCTGAACTTCGAATCTGCTGACCCCAACGGCGCCAATCGCTCCGTTGCGGACTGCGTTGCAGATGCCAAGGCAGTTGCCGAGGCGGTTAGCATGCCCATCGTGGTTATGGGCTGTAAGCATCTGGAAAAGGATGCAGAGCTGTTTGCCGCGATTGCAGAGGCTCTGGCAGGCAAGAATGTACTGTTTATGTCTGCAAAGAACGAGAATTACAAGACTGTCGGCGCTTCTGTTGCGTTGGCAAACGGCCAAAAGGTCGGTGCGGAAACCGCTGACGACATCAATTTGGCAAAGCAGCTGAACATTATGCTCAAGGGTTTGAATGTACCTGCCGAATCCATTGTGATGTACATTGGTACTGCCGCAGTTGGTTATGGCTACGAGTATGTGGCATCTACCTTGGACCGCGTTCGTCTGGCCGCATTGGCACAGTCCGATGCTGACCTGCAAATGCCTATCATCGCACCTGTATCTACCGATACCTGGGGCGTGAAGGAAGCTTCCGCTTCCGAAGAAGACGAGCCTGCATGGGGCTGCCGTGAAGAGCGTGCAATCGGCATGGAAATTTCCACCGCCGCTGCCAACCTGACCGGTGGTGCAGACGCTGTGATTATGCGTCATCCCGCTGCTGTGGCAACCATCAAGAAGTTCATTACTGAACTTGTCTAATCGGAAGGAGGATACATACAATGGCATTAAAAGGTTTAGACATTTTTAAGCTGTCTCCTAAGAAGAACTGTAAGGAGTGCGGCAGCCCCACCTGTATGGCATTCTGCATGAAGGTGGCACAGGGTGCTGTTGAAATTGACAAGTGCCCCTATTTCTCTGATGACGCAAAGGCTATGCTCAATGAGCAGACAGCGCCTCCCATGAAGAGTATTTCCGTGGGTGAGCACAAGCTGGGCGGTGAAACCGTTCTGTTCCGTCATGAGAAGACTTTGGTGAATAAGAACCTGTACGCCGTGTCTGTGTGCACCTGCATGGACGAGGCTACCGTTGATGCAAAGCTTGCAGATATGGCAAAGGTTGACTATGAGCGTATCGGTGAGCGTATGTATGTGGAGTTCATTCAGGTTGCCAATACCCAGAATGACCCTGCTGTTTATGCAAAGCTGGTGGAAAAAGCCGCGGCTACCGGCCGTGCGCTGATTTTGGAGTGCTGGGATGAGGCTTGTGCAAAGGCCGCGCTCGCTGTTGCCGGCAAGAATGTGATTTTGGACGGCGCTACCCCTGCCAATTGGGAGGCTATGAGCGCAATTGCAACGGAAGCCGGCGCGGTTTTGGGCGTTTGGGCTGAGAATATCTCCGATTTGTACGATACCGTTAAGAATTTGGAAGCCAAGGGCAACAAGAACTTGGTGCTCGATGTTACCGGCAAGACCGCCAAGGAAACCTTGGCAAATGCGGTTTTGGTGCGTCGTACCGCCATTAAGGACGGCGACCGTTCCTTCGGTTACCCCTCTATCGTCAATTTGGCAAAGCTGGCTAAGGGCGATGCCCGTTTGCAGACCGCTTATGCCTCTATGTTCACCGAGAAGTACGCTTCTATCATTGTGATGGAAGGTATGTCTTATGCACAGGCTCTGCCTCTGTATGGCCTGCGTCAGAACATTTACACCGACCCCCAGAAGCCTATGAAGGTGGAAGCGAAGATTTATCCGCTTAATGGCGCTGACGAGAATAGTCCCTGCGCATTGACCGTTGACTTTGCGCTGACCTACTTCTTGGCTTCCGGTGAATTGGAGCGTTCCAATCAGCCTGTAAACCTCATTATCACCGATGCTTCCGGCATGTCCGTGCTGACCGCATGGGCGGCAGGTAAGCTCTCCTCCTCCTCTGTGAAGAAGACCTTCGAGGAGCTGGATATTGCCAATAAGATTAAGAATCGCACCCTGATTATCCCCGGTAAGGTTGCCGTTATGAAGGGCGAAATTCAAGAAAAGCTGCCTGAGTGGAATGTGGTTGTCGGTCCTTTGGAGGCTGTGCAGCTGCCGAAGTACATGAAGGATAAGGAGTACGAAGCTGCCGCGAAGGCCGCCGCTGCTGAAAATGCCGCAAAGGCAACTGCCGCAGTAGAGGTAAAGGAATTGTCCTTCGATGAGCTGTTGGCTACCAAGGTGCCTGCAATTGAAGTGGTCGATATGGGCGTTTCCTATAAGGGCTACAACCCCGAATCCCAAGCCTTTGTTACCATCGGTGAGCGTATTCACTGTATTGCACCCACTATCCGCAAGGCTATGGACGAGAGAGACCCCGCACCTATTTTGCAGCGTGCCGCCGAGCAGATTAAGGCCGGTGCTACCTACTTGGATGTGAATATCGGACCTGCCGAAAAAGACGGTCCCGAGCGTATGATGTGGGCGGTTAAGCTGTTGCAGGAGAACTTCAACAATGTGCCTTTGGCTTTGGATACTGCCAACATGAAGGCAATTGAGGCCGGCATCAAGGTTTACAACCGTACAAACGGTAAGCCCATCGTGAACTCTGCTGACGCAGGCTCTCGTATCGGCTACATTGACTTGGCCGCCGCAAACGATGCCATTTGTATCGCGCTGTGTTCCGCTGACGGTATCGCAAAGGACAACGAGGAGCGTATGGTCCACTGTGATAATATGCTTGAGCGCGGTATGAGCTTGGGTATGGATGCGACCGACCTGTGGTTTGACCCCCTGTTCTTGGTTGTCAAGGGTATGCAGGACAAGCAAATGGAAGTTTTGGAGGCCATTAAGATGTTCTCCGACAAGGGTCTGAAGTCCACCGGTGGTCTGTCCAACAACAGTAACGGCGCGCCGAAGGATGTCCGTCCTGTTATGGACTCCGCTTTGGTTGCTATGTGTATGATGCAGGGTCTGACTTCCGCAATTGTCAACCCCAACGACCGCAGACTGATGGAAACCATTAAGTCCTGTGATATTTTCAAGAATCATGTGCTGTATTCCGACAGCTATTTGGACCTGTAATTTGTAGTTTTTATCCACAAACAGTCGGGAGGGGGCTCCCTCCCGGCTGTTTTTTAGCGAGAGAATAATAAAACGAGACAATCTATGAGAAAGCGGTAGCGTTTAGGAGGTAAGAAAAATGAACAATTTGCAAGTTGGATTTGCACAGGTAAATGCAAACCCGCCTTTGGGTATTAAAATGGCCGGATACTACATTCAGCGTAATGCTAAGGGTTTTTTAGATGATATTCAGGTAAAATCCCTTGTTTTGGTTTGTGGTGAAAAGAAGATTGCGCTTATCAGCATTGACCTCTGTAGCATTTCCGAATCGGTTTATAAGCCGTGGCTTGAAAAGCTGGAGGCGGAAACCGGCATATCGGAAGAAAATGTGTTCCTGTCTGCAACGCATACGCATACATCCTCCTTTGTTTTAAAGAGCGGAACGCCGGAAGAAGAAGTCGTGATTGAAAATTATGTGGCATTTTTGGGCAGTCGCGTCGTTGATGCGGTCAAGCTCGCGTTGGCAGATGTCAAGGCGGCAAGAATGGGCTACATAGTAGGCTACGCACCGGAACGGGTTGCTTATATTCGTCGCTATAAAATGAAGGACGGCACGACCTTTACCTGCCCCCCGATTGATGACCCTAATATTGATTATCCCATCGGTGAGCTTGACCAACGGGTGAATGTCCTGCGGTTTGACAGAGAAAACGCAGAGAGCATTGTTTTGGTCAATTACGGCCTGCACGCAGACACCACGAACGGTGAAATGCTGTCGGCTGACTGGCCGGGCTGGATGGCAAGGACCTTGGATAAGGCGCTAGACGGTGTAAAGTGTATCTTCTTTGCCGGCGCTGAGGGTGATGTGGGAAGCACCAATGTCCATCCGAAAGACGGCGATATGAACGATACCGAAATCAGCTTTGATAACGAAATGAAGAGCCCCGGCATGGCGCGCTTTGTGGGTAGAGCCTTGGCAGGAACGGTTTTGCAGGTCTATGATAAGGTGAAGTATGTGGATGTTGACAGCATTGACATCGCACAAAAGCACGTTATGGTGCCCTCTAATATGCCGAAGCCCGAGGATATGCCTCTGGCGAGAAAGTATAAGGAATTGCACGAATCCGGTCGAGACGATTTAATTCCGTATGAGGCAATGCAACTGACCACCGTTGTGGCAGAGGCAGTGCGTATGTGCAAATTGGAAAACGGCCCCGAGAGCTATGATATAAGACTGACAGGCGTGCGAATCGGACCGGTTGCACTGCTGGGTACACCCGGTGAGCCGTTTACGGAGATTGGTGTAAAAATCAAGGAAGCAGAGGGTTGGGAATTGATTTTGCCCTGTGCGCAAACCAACGGAAACATGGGTTATTTCCCGGTACAATCTGCCTATGATGAGGGCGGCTATGAGGCAAGATCCTCTTCCTTCAAAGCAGGCATTGATAAGTGTATTATCGATGGCGCCAAGGCACTGCTGGACGAAATGCGTCAATAAACACATATATTTGGCCGTTTGGCTTGATATAAATTTCTGATTTTAGGAGGAATATTATGAGTGTACTGACCGATTTGATTTATGGTGGCTCTAATGCGGTAGCTGGCCTAACCGAGGGCGCGGTCAATTCCGCGATTGAAAAGTACGGGGAAAACCATCCTGTCGCATTTCCCGATACTGCCTACTATTTCCCCACCATTTATGTCGCAACCGGTGTAAAGGTAAAGACCTTGGGGGATTTGACTGCCTGTGTAGGGGTGTTAAAGAGCCTGATTACCAATCAAGAGGATTTGGGTCAGGCACTCAATGCCGGCTTGGCGACTGCTGTGGGCGCTGAAATTATCGAGGGCCTTAAGTATGTAGAAGGCGGCAATCCTTATGAAAACGATTCCGGCATCGGCTTCGTGCCCGACCCCATTATCCGTTCCCTGGGTGTGCCGCTGGTTACAGGGGATATTCCCGGTGTGGCGGTTGTGCTGGGTAAGGCAGATAACGCAGAGGATGTCGTAAAGGTTGTTAAAGACTACCAATCCAAGGGCATTATGACCTTTATGGTTGGTGATGTTATTGAACAATGTGCCGAAGGCGGCGTGCGTATGGGTTTGGAGTTC
>JAZNGK010000033.1:0-7292 GCA_045576395.1 Faecousia sp.
CAGTTGGTCGTATTTTTCTTGCAAAACGGCAAATTTTTCGTCCATCGCCGTTTCCATTCGGTTTATCCGATTCCGCCACTTTTGATTGACACCAAACGCAGTAACCACACAACACGAAACCAACAGCAAAACCACCGCCAACGGCTTCCACCGCTTAGGGGTTTTTTTGATTTCCGGCGCGGTCTGTTCTTGCTCTATATAAGCGCACGCATAGGGCGCGTCTGCGTAAGGCGATTTCTTTTCTGTTTTGGGCGCATTGACTTGTTCGTATGTATCCATAACATTACACCTGCTTTACCTTCTTACATAATTTCGCATACATATCATACCACATTCCCGTTTTTCGTCAAGTGCAAATTTATGGCATAAAATTTCAGCCTATCGGATTGATGCCGACAGACTGAATTTTTTCATTTTAGAGTTGCGCTGTTATTGAGAATCAATGTGCTGTAAAGAAAGAGCACATCTTGGTCTTGAAAGGTCAAGTACTCCCCTAGTAGCGCAGAGCTGATATAGCGAATGTCCACCAAGGTTACGGTCGCATAGTCCTCCACCAGCAAGGGCACAAGGGAGCTGCCAAAGGAATCGCGAAAAACAAGGAGCGATTTATCGGTTTTTGCATGGGGGTTTTCAATGGTCAGTAGCGCCTGCGCGCCGGACAAATACACATCATAAGGGTCCATGCCACCGAGCTTTTCTCTGTCGTAAACCGGCTGATACTGTCCTGTTTCGTGGTTATAAACACGGCTATCGGTTAAGCTGTCATGCGCCATAATATAGAGGTCTTCTGATGACATGGGGTATGCCGCCTGCCCATAATACACGCCATAAAATCGGTTGCTCACCAAAACAGGCTCGAACGCCTCTGCATGATATGCCGATCCCATTGCATTACACAGCGTCTGCGCCACAGCGCCCAGCTTTTCCTGCCGCCAATGGGCATCTGTGCGGTAGTAATCGGTAATATCCAACGCACTTGTGATATCCACCATTTGCGCCCAAGGCATACCCGACGACACATCGGCAAAGAGCTTTGCATAGTCCATAGACGGATAGCCGTTTACGGCAGATAAATAGTAGCCCTTATCCGGCACGATGGTTACATAAATACGGCTGCCCGTTTCCTGCAAATACTGCGTATATATATAATTAAACTTCTTCAAGGCATTGGAAACGGAAACGGAATGAAGCGGATATTCAAGCTTTGCAACATAGCCGTCTTCCATATAAATTCCGTTATTATCCCGTTGTTGCAAGGCGTGGTACGAAAACAGGGATTTGATACTGCGGAAGCCATCACGCAACGGGAATTGGTCTAAGGTGTAGGCTTGAAATTTTTCCATAAAGCCACCGTTTAGCACGGTATCTGCGGAAATTTCGGGCATTTGTTGCAAGGGTCTGCGTTCGGCTTGCGAAATTTCTTTATTCGGCGCAAACCACGCAAAGAGTATCAACACAACCCATACAACAGCCACAGGTATGATTCTACGCATCATTTCCTCCTTAGAAACGGAAATATAGAAACGGACTAAACGAACCGTCCACCAAATAGGCGGTACACAGCAGCAGGAGTGCAAGCAGGAGTATCGGCTCCAAAATTGCGCCCCATTTTGTCTGTGCGATTCGTTCGGCAATCCGCTTTACAAGGGGCGTTGCGCCCACGATGCCAACTGCAAACAGCACAGCAAAGCTACCCAAATAATAAAGCGTTTCTCCCGTAACCAGCTTTACACCGCCAAAGCCGAACATACCCATAAAATCACGACCGACTTGCGCAAGTGTTTCCCCGTTAAACAGCACAAAGCTGATGCACACAAACAAAAGCACATACAGGTGGCGCAGAATATACGGCAGCTTTTGCAAGGCAGGTATCCATTTTTCAGCCAAAAGCAGGCACGCAAACAACAGTCCCCACAGGACAAAGTTCCAAGCCGCGCCATGCCACAAGCCTGTGAGCAGCCAAACCGTCAGAATGTTCACCACCCAACGGGATTTCTTCACCCGATTGCCGCCCATAGGAATATACACATAATCCCG
The DNA here is from genome assembly GCA_045576395.1 of Faecousia sp. Lineage (GTDB taxonomy): Bacteria > Bacillota > Clostridia > Oscillospirales > Oscillospiraceae > Faecousia. The sequence continues at coordinate 2,038 of JAZNGK010000033.1, forward strand.
AAACCAACTGCCCAGGCTAATGTGCCAACGCCGCCAAAACTCCGTTATGCTCCTACTCATATAAGGGTAGTTGAAGTTCTCATTAAAATGAAAGCCGAACAGTCTGCCCAAGCCGATTGCCATGTCGGAATAGCCCGAGAAATCGAAATAAATATTCAGCATAAAGGCGACGGCATACATCCAATAAAAAAGCACCGAAGGGGCTTGCGATTGCCGAAACAGCTGAATCAAGAGCGCAAATTGGTCGGCAATCAGGACCTTCTTCCCCAAGCCAACCAAAAAACGCCGTATGCCATAGGCAACATTGGCAAAGCTGTGGGTGCGATTGTCAAGCTCGCGCGCCACATCGAGATATCTGACAATCGGTCCTGCAATCAATTGCGGAAAGAGTGTTACATACGCACCGAAGCTGATAGGATTCTTCTGCACCTGCACATTTCCGCGGTATACATCAATGGTATAACTAAGGCTTTGAAAGGTGTAAAAGCTGATGCCGATGGGTAGCGCCAAACGCAGGAGTGGAATACGCAAGCCTGTTGCTTCATTGAAGCTATCGATAAAGAAATCGGCATACTTAAATACCGCCAGCAATCCCAAGCCAGCCGCCACCGACACCCCAAGCCAAAACTTTTTGAAGCCTTGGCTGTTTGCCTTATAGATTGCCAAGCCACAGCCATAGAATATCAGTATGGTCGCCAGCATTAAAAACACATATTTCGGCTCACCCCAAGCATAAAAGGCCAGGCTAAAGACCAACAGGACCGTATTTTTCAGCCCCTTGGGCGCTAAAAAATAGCAAATGAGAACTATCGGCAAAAAATAATACAAAAACGGAATTCCCGAAAAAAGCACAGCCACCCTCCTTCCCTTTTCTTTGGTTTACAAGAAATTTGGGGCGTGCCGAAAAACACGCCCCAATATCTATCGGTTAAATCGTAAAATCCACCTTGCCACCGCACAGCGTGGTGAAGGCATCCACATACGATTGCGCAGTCATGCCCAATGCGCTGTCGAGCATAATAAACAAGATAGTATCCCCGTAACCGGCTACGCGTACTTGGTCGGCAGATGCACAAATCCACTTGGCTGGGTCGATATTGTCCTTCATCTGCTGGGCAATCGCCTTTGTGTCTGCCGCATTTGCCACCCGTACCAGCACCAAGGAAAACGCCTGCGAGCCGGTCATCGGTTCATAAGCCGCCGCATCCGTAATGGCTTCCGCAGAATCCAAGCCTGTCATGCTTTTCAGCCGCCACAGACCTTCCTCGGTGGTGTCCTGCAAATCAATGGGCACAGGACCGCCCATAAACGCAGTTGGATTTGCCTGTATCAGCTTGTCTACATTTTCTTCCATTGTGCCCGAAAGCGGCGTTGCGGTCTTTTTTCTACCACAGGCAGTCGCGGAAAAGACCATCGCAATTACCAATAATAACGCAAGATATTTTTTCAAAATACTGTATCCTCCAAAGATTCATTTGCGCGGTTTCACACAGTAGTATACCCCGTAAATAACAAGATAATACCTAAAGCACGCCCATATGCTCCAAAAGGATTTTTACACCCAATAGAATTAAAATCACACCGCCTGCAATCTGCGCCTTCTTTTCAAAGCGGTTGCCGAACAGGTTGCCGATTTTTACACCCACACCGGAGAGTAAAAAGGTCGTTACACCGATAAGCACCACAGCCACAGCTATGTTCACATCTCCTGCCATCGCAAGGGAAATGCCCACCGCCAAAGCATCAATGCTGGTAGCCACCGCCATCACAAACATCGTTTTCACAGAGAAATCCGCGTTATGGTTATCGCAATCGCATTCGGAAGAAAACGCCTCTTTTAGCATATTGATGCCGATAATTGCCAGCAGGCCAAAGGCTACCCAATGGTCAAAAGCTTCGATAGCATCTGCAAACAGTGTGCCAAGGAAGTACCCGATTAAGGGCATAAGCGCCTGAAAGCCACCAAACCAAAAACCGCAAATAACCCCTTCCCTAACACCTGCCCGTTTTACGGACAAGCCTTTACAAACAGACACCGCAAAGGCGTCCATACTAAGCCCCACAGCCAGCAAAAACAATTCTCCAAATCCCATAAAATCCTCCGCTTTTGTTCAGCAATACCTCACATCTATTGAAGTGATTATAACAACGATACATGCCCCTGTCAATCCATTCAACGAAAGTTTCATAATCCCCATATATTCTGCAAATACTGTACTAATGCGGATTTTCACCATATGCACAGGCAAGCGCCCCCGTTTGTTTTGTTTGCAAATATTTCCTGCATATGGTATGATTGAATTACGGAAAAATTCACCGAAAGGAACAACGAAAATGGATAAAATTGCCGTCTTGATTCCCTGTTATAATGAAAGTATGACCGTACAGAAGGTAGTGTCGGATTGGAAAGCCGCATTACCCGAGGCGACCGTATATGTGTACGACAACAACTCGACCGACAAAACCGACGAATTGGCAAAAGCCTGCGGTGCGGTGGTGCGGTATGAGTATCAGCAAGGCAAGGGAAATGTGATTCGTCGGATGTTCCGCGAGATTGATGCGCAAGTGTATGTAATGGTGGACGGGGACGACACCTATCCTGCCGACCGCGCAAGAGAAATGGTGGATTTGGTTTTGAATCGGCAAGTGGATATGGTCGTTGGCGACCGCCTATCATCGACATATTTTTCCGAGAACAAACGCAATTTCCATAACTTCGGCAATTCGCTGGTGCGTTGGAGCATCAACACGCTTTTCCGTTCGAATATGCAGGATATTATGACAGGCTGTCGTGCGTTCAGCTACGAGTTTGTAAAGACCTTCCCTGTGCTCTCCCTCGGCTTTGAGATTGAAACAGAAATGACCATTCACGCCTTGGATAAGAATATGCACATCGACCATGTGGTTATTCCCTACCAAGACAGGCCTGCCGGAAGTGAGTCCAAATTAAACACACTCTCCGACGGCTACAAGGTGCTTCGCACCATTATAAAGCTCCACAGAAATTACAAGCCGTACTCCTTTTTCGGTATGATTGCCGCGGTTTTGCTGGCTCTTTCCGTTGGTTTCTTTATTCCCGTTCTGATTACCTATCTGCGCACAGGACTTGTTCCGAACTTCCCTACCTTAATTGTGTGTGGATTTACCGCCCTTGCCGCACTGCTATCCTTCTTCACCGGTATTCAGCTCCAAACCGCCACGCAAAAGAACAAGCAGGATTTTGAGCTTGCGCGTATTCGTGCCAATGCCGAGCTGCGGCAAATGCTACGCGATAACGAGGTGGATACAAATGTGTAATACAAAAGGGCTGTCGTTTCTGTGCATCGCGCTGGCGATGATTCTGACAATCTTAGCCTGTATTCTGCCTATGGGTAAATTGCCCCTGTGGAACGGGGAGATTCCCGGCCATCGCAACCAATATGAATTGATTACGGAAGCCATTTTAGACGGGCGCATTTCCTTTGACTATGGCGACGAGGATAGCCTTGCCAATCTAAAAAACCCCTACGACCCCCAAGAGCGAAAAGACAGCAAGGTCTACTACCATTGGGACCACGCCTACTACAAGGGCAATTACTATATGTACTTCGGCATTGTGCCTGTCTTCCTTTCGTTCCTGCCGTACCGTGTGATAACCGGTCAACCGCTTACCACCTACCACGCAACACAGTTTTTTGTTGCCCTGGCCATTGCCGGCATTTATGCCCTGTTTTATCTGCTTAGGCGGCTGTTTTTCAAAGAGCTGCCGCTGTCTCTATACATTATATTTTCTGCGACCTTTTCGATTATGAGTGTATGGTACAGCTGTGCTGAGCCTGCTCTCTACTGCACCGCCATTACTGCCGCAATCGCCTTGGAAGTTTGGAGCTTGTACTTCTTTGTTCGCGCGGTATTTTCGGAAACTGCGGAAAACAGGCAAATTCTGCTTGCCGGTATCGGCGCGCTGTTGGGTGCATTGGTTTTCGGTTGCAGACCGCCCATCGCATTGGCAAATATCATCGTCCTACCGTTGCTGTTTGTTTTCCTGCGGAAAAAGCAATTGACAGGCAAGCGCTTGGGAAAGCTCGTCTTGGCAGCGCTTCCCTATGTAGTAGTTGGCGTTGCGCTGATGATTTACAACTATGTACGCTTTGAAAATCCCTTTGAATTTGGGCAAGCCTATCAGCTCACCGTTGCTGACCAATCCAACTACCGCATCAGCCTCAATCTCCCCACGCTGATACGGATTTTCAATCAAACAGGTTCGAATTTCTTTCAATTCGGCGGCATCACCGAGGCATTCCCATATTTGAAAACCGGTGGCGTGTTCGCAAATTTTCCGATTCTGCTGCTATGCGCTTGGGTCCTCTACCCGTCCTCTTGGAAAAAAGCCAAACGGCTACACCTGCTGCCACTTTTTGGGGGCTTGCTCATCAGCGTATTGGTCATAACCGCTTTCGATATTTTGTGGACGCCCTTCCTGCTGGAACGGTATCGAATGGACATTTATTTCCTAATGGGTATCGGCTGTTTTACTGCCATCGGCTTGGGATACAGCACCTTGGAAGCAAAACACAGACGGCTGTGTAACGCCCTGCTGATTTCCTGTGCCGTCATCACAATCCTCTCTGCCTTCCTGCTGTGTGTACAGACGGTAGGGGTCTATTACCCCGAAAAGGTAAACGAGCTTGCGCAGCTGCTCCGTTTGGCATAACAAAACAAAGCTTCTATAAGAATCATTATAACTCATAAAGATTGTGAAAAATTGAAATTATGATTGATTTATGGTAATGGTATAATAACAGAAAAGGAGGGTGAATATATGGACCGCATTTTACCCGAAGAGAAATTAATTGAATATGCAAAACCTTATTTGAAAGCAAGAGGTTTCAAGAAGAAAAACAAAAGGTGGACCAAAGAAACACAGGAGTTCACGATTTCATTTTTCATTCAAGGCAGTTCTTTTTCAAAAGAAAACTATTACATTCGCCCAGGCATATTTATAAACGAATTAATGCCAACAGAGCTATATTACGGTCATTGGATGCACGGAATTGAGCCCACTACACCCGAAGAAGTAATGTGCAATTTTGAAGAGTGGTGCGAAGAATGGACAAACAAGTCCTTAATCAAGGAACGTTTACTTGCCTTTATGGAATGGGAAGAACGAAACCCATTGGAAAAGCGGAGGGAAAAACTTGTTGATTATGAAGCCGACCCTGTTCCCGCAGAAGAGTTTTTTATGGTTGATTTAAAAACCAAACAATATATTTTAG
>JAZNGK010000034.1:0-1914 GCA_045576395.1 Faecousia sp.
AACCAGGAGCGCAACAATCTGTTGAAGGAGATTGTTCAGAAAATCGAATACAGAAAAACAAGGCAAGGCGGCATCGAAATCGACCTTTATCCGCACTTGCCTAAAATGTAAATCATTGTTGGCATCATCAAGTCACACACATGTGTCACGGTGCCAACCAGTTTTTCGTCCTGTATAATCGGCGAGCCGGACACTTCTGTGTCAAGTGTGGCACAAATAAATTTTATGTTTTTCTGCGGCTTTTATGCGTATTTGCAGGGAAACAGCAGGTTTTTACACACCTCACCCAAAATCCCTAAGTTGACATAGATGAAATGTCGAAAAAGGAGACTATTAATTCTTCTTTCCTTTTCGACAATTTCTGATATTTGCCGGACCGTCGGTTTTTCTTTCTACATAGTGAAAGCCTCCGGTTGTCCGGAGGCTTTGTGATTGGTTTTCTGTATCATCTAATAAAGGAAAACTTCTGTTCTGCGATCTGCAGGGTCTCTTCCGTTGGTAGCTCTTTCGGCAGGGTGTTATCCATACCCAACGCAAGATATTTTGAGCCGGCATAATTGTGGTAGGGCAAAACCTTTACGGCTTTTATGCTTTTCAGAGGCTTTAAGAATTCCGCGATTTTCTCGGTTTGGTCATCGTTATATCCCGGTACATAGGGAAACCGCACTTCAATCGGTTTGCCCAAGGCATCGAGATAACACAGATTCTCTAAAATAATCCTATTGGACTGCCCTGTGCAGCGGATATGCACGGCTTCATCCATCGCCTTAATATCGTAAAGGAAGGTGTCGGTGTATGGTATAACCTTATCTATAGCAACTCTTGGTACAAATCCACAGGTATCAACCGCTGTGTTTATCCCCTCCTGCTTGAGCCTTTTCAGCAATTCTGCGCAGAAATCCGCCTGCGCCAGGCATTCGCCCCCGGACAGAGTCACTCCGCCGCCGCTGGTTTCATAAAAATCCCGGTCTTCCAGCAGCAGAGGCAGCAATTTCTCCACAGTAACCTCTCTGCCATACAGCACCTTTGCTTCGCCAAGGCAATCCGCCACAGAAAAATCTTCCCTTTTGCATTCACCGCAGCCGATATACTTGTTCTTGTAAAAAGCAATCTGCGGTTGAAAGAAGATGCTTTCCGGGTTATGACACCACAGGCATTTCAGCGGACACCCCTTAAAAAACACCGTTGTGCGAATACCGTCCCCGTCGTGAACGGCAAAACGCTTGATATTGGAAATGATCGCCGTTTTCATGCCAAACCCTCCGCCTGGCGGATGAAGCCGTCCTGTTCCACTTTGTTAATGTTGTTCCACAGTACATTCCAGCCGCAGACACGGATCTGCAGATCCTGGTACTTTTCCGGGTGCATCTGGGCATCCCGCAGGGTATCAGCATCAAACACATTGATGTGCATGGCGTGACCGCCCCGCTTGATGAAGGTCATCAGCAAGCCGTACATGGCTTCCAGACCGTCCTCGCCCTTTACGGCGGAGGGGAGCAAGCCCAAATCCAGACAGGCATCGCTGATAAAAGCGGTCGCATCGATTTTCGTGGTGGACAAAATGGCTGCCGTAGCGCCCTCCCGATTCATACCCATAGAGGCGGACAGATTCTTGGACAGTTCCTCGCCCTTGCGTCTGCCGTTGGGAGAGGAAGCTGTTCTGCCGGCTTGGTCGTAGGACAGGCGCGCCACATGGAAACCCAAATTCCATTTGCCGCCCCGCTTTTTGGCATTGGGTCTGCCGCAAACTCTTTCGCAGACAAATTCCGCGATCTCTTTAGCAATGGCATCGGGCAATTCCTTATTGTTGCCGTACTTATCCCGATCGGCAAGGAGTACTCTTCTGATTTGCTCATTGCCTGCAAAATTTGCATCCAGAATATCCCGCAGCTGGGGCAGGGTCAGCATTTTTTT
>JAZNGK010000035.1:0-1526 GCA_045576395.1 Faecousia sp.
TAGATCACCATGCCGGGTTTCCGGTCGGGGGTCTTTTTCACCAGCTTTACAGGCACGACATCCACAGGAATGTTCTGCCCGTTTCCTGTTTCGGCATAGTAAGCCGCAAGCTGTGCCGCCTGGGTGATGGTGTCGTCGGGTGGGGTTACGCCTGCGCAGGAAATAATAACATGACTGCCGTGTACCTTGCTCGCGTGGAGCCAAATATCGTCTTTCCTTGCCAGCTGAAAGGTCAGCTCATCATTTTGGCGGTTGTTTCGGCCTACATAAATGGGGTAGCCGTCGGTCGAGGTAAAACGCATAGGTGTTACTTTCGCAGGCTTTATTCGCTTTTTGTCCGTATCTCGTTTCAAATAACCGCCTGCTTGCAATTCCTGACGGATTTCCTCCAGGTCTGCTTCTGTGTCTGCCCGATTCAGCGCTTCTAAAACACTTTGCAGATATTGCAATTCCTGCTGACCCAATTCGATCTGACGGGTCAGCTCTTTTTCCGCGGTTTTCATACGGGAATAGTCCTTGTAGAATTTAGATGCGTTCTGCTGGGGCGATAAAATGGGGGATAGGGGAATCTCAATCTGCCCCATATTTTCATCGTAAAAGTCCTCCACGACCACCTTTGTCTGCCCTTTGTGAATCAAGTGGAGGTTGGCGGTGAGAATGTCTCCCAGCTGGCGTAGCCGTTCCCGTTCCAAGCTCTCCTGCCGTTCTTTCTGTTGAATCGAGAGCTTACGCGTTAAGCGCGTGCAGAGGTTTTGGACCGTCTTTCGTACTGTTTGACTTTTCTGTCGCATCGCATCCTTGCGGTCGCGCAGGGTATAAAATCCGTCTAAAAGCGCACCGAACGAATCCGCGCGCGTGCAACTGCCGTACTGCCGAATGGGACAGAACGCGAACTGCTTGGGCGTGCCGTCGGGGTCGGTGTAGAGATAGGGGGCAGGATGGTGCAAATGCTCCGCAAAGAACAGGTGCAATTTTTCGGCAACCGACGGAATGTCCATGCCTGCAATACGCGTGTCCACATCTCCTGTGGCAAAGAGCGTTGCTTCCCGACAGACCAGCGGAGACAGACCGCCAAAGGTGTCCATCAGCCGTTGGGAAAGGGTGTCTGCGCCGACATCGCTCAATATACTTGCAAAATCCGAAAAATCCAAGGGGTTTTGTTTTTCAATCGGCGCAGGACTTTGGTAATACATTCCGGGCAGGGCAGGGCGTTTGGCTGTTTCGTCCAAGCCGATGCGTCGCAGACAATGGATAATCCGTCCGTCGTTATCAAGCAGGTATAGATTACAAGTTCTGCCCATCAGCTCGGCAACCAGCTTTTTCTGTGTGGGGTCGCCCAGCTCGTCAATGCAGTCGAAGGTGAATTCGGCACACCGTTCCATAGGAACTTGGGAAATCTGCACCAATCGCGCACCGCTTAGGTGCTTTCGTAACAGCATACAGAACATAGGCGGCTCGGCAGGATTTTCGGGTGTGGCGGTGGTCAAATGCAGACGGGGCGCGGTGGGGCTGATGGCAAAGAGTAA
>JAZNGK010000036.1:0-2127 GCA_045576395.1 Faecousia sp.
CCACCATGTGCAACTGCGGTGTCATCACCATTCCCGACCTGCAGCGGGAGGCCAAGCTGACGCTGGTTTCTTCCGTGTCCATTGTGGAAGGCGGCTACCACGATGTCACCCTCCGCTCCGCTTCTCCCGTAAAGTAAAATAAAATGTGACCCGCCGGTGGAAAAACTCCACCGGCGGGTTTGTATATGTAGGGGTCGGCGCCTCGACGACCCGTAAAAGAATATACCGAATGCGGGACGCCGAGGGCGTCGTCCCCTACGAAAAGATACAATCGATAGATTCAAAGGTATAGCCCATTTCCTTCCACTTAGTCAATAGTTCGTCGAGAATTTCCGCGTTGGTGGCGGAGGTGGAGTGGAGCAGTACCACCGCGCCGTTGTGTGTTCGTGGCAGCAGCTTGCGAAATGCCTCTTCCTTTGTGGGCTGGGCATCGTTGTTCCAATCTACATAGGCAAGGCTCCAAAAGACGGTTTTATAACCCAATTCCTTTGCCATTTGCAGGTTTTCCTGACTGTAAATTCCCTGCGGTGGGCGGTAGTATTTGGGCAGCTCCTTGCCGGTGGTTTCGCGGAACAGCGTTTCCAAATCCTGCAATTCTTTGGCAAAGGCTGTTTTGTCGGACAGCTTGCTCATATCGGAGTGGTGCATCGTGTGATTGCCCACGATATGCCCTTCGTCTACCATACGACGCACTAAATCCGCGTTTTTTTCTATGTAATTGCCAACCAAGAAAAAGGCCGCAGGTGCGTTGTGCTTTTGGAGCACATCTAAAACCTTTTCTGTACAGCCGTTTTCATAGCCGGAATCAAAGGTGAGGTAAATCACCTTTTCGGTTTCATCACCCAAATAGACAGCATCGTATTGCGCGAGCTGTTTGTTGCCGGCAGGACCGGTGGGCGGCTGACCTTCGGTGCGGAATGACAGTCCCCACGCACCGGTTTCTATCGTCAGTCCCCAAAACTGTGTTACCGACAAAATGACTGCGGCACAAACCGCGCCCAACGCAATCCATACATCTTTTTTCCCCATAGACACATCCCTCCTAGGACAGTCTATGGGGGGATTTTCTTTAATATACAAAGCCTTTGAGTTTTTCGCCCAATCGGTATGCCAAAAACAGCTTCACCCCGCGGCGGGAAAGTCAAATTGTTTGTCTTTACTTTGTCAGACAAAGGTGCTACAATAAAACAAATTTTCCCAAAAGGAGAGAGAAAAATGGGTACGCTTATCAATGCGGCATTGATTTTGCTCGGTGGAATCATCGGTCTGCTTTTCAAGAAGGCTGTCAGCAAGGAAATGGAGTTTTCCATTCATAAGGCCACAGGCGTGGCGGTGTTGGTGGTCGGTATTTGCGGTGTGCTGTCTACTATGTTCAAGGCAGATGCAAACGGGAGGATTGCAAGCAGCGGCGAGCTGATTTTGGTGATAAGCCTTGCACTCGGCACTTTTTTGGGTGAGCTTTTGCGCTTAGAGGAACGGCTCAACCGCGGTTGCAATTGGATTGAGGGGAAGCTCAAGATGTCCGGCTTTGCCGGTGGCTTTATATCTGCCACGATGATTTACTGCATCGGTGCGATGGCGATTGTGGGCGCAATCAATGACGGGCTGATGGGCGACAGCAGTACGCTGGTTACAAAGGGCATCATCGACGGCATTACATCAATTGTTTTGGCGGCATCGTTGGGCTATGGTGTTCTGTTCTCCGCGATTCCCATTTTGCTCTATCAAGGCGGTATGACTCTGCTTGCAGGTCTTTTGGAATCGGTGCTGGCGGGGCAGCTGCTTGACAACATTTGTATGGTTGGCTATGCGCTGGTTATGTGCATCGGCATCAACTTTCTTTCAGACAGCGAAAAGAAGATCAAGACGGTGAATATGCTGCCGGCGCTGCTGGTGCCGGTCGGCTATGAACTCCTAAAAAACATAATTGGCTAAAGCAACAAAAATTCTGCGAAAAATTCGTAAAATTTTCTAAAAAACATGTTGACAAGCGTGAAATATAGTGGTATCATAATCGGGCGCGTATAGGGATACTATGCGCTGCACAATGCGATGATGCAGGAGATTGCGTCGAAAAGGCGGTAACTTCTGCGGAGTATGTCCGGTCATCGGGCGGCTGAACTGCTT
>JAZNGK010000037.1:0-4684 GCA_045576395.1 Faecousia sp.
ACATTAAAGCTCTTGGTATCCAAGAAAATACCTGCCATCAACGCCTTTGCCTCAATGGGTAACACATCGTCCATCTCCACCGCATACTGCAACAGCTCCGTTACCAGCTCCGATGCAGAGGACGCATACGGCTCATGCAGATTCACCACCACAGGCTTGATATAATCCGCCGCACGACGGTGGTGGTCCACAATGCAAATTTTGGGTACAGCCTCCAGCAGATGCCCACACTCCACTTGGTCCGGACGGTTGGTATCGACCACCACCAAGGTGGTACGGTTATCGCTTAACAAAAGCGCATCCTGACCGGAAATAAAAGCGTTGGTATAAGTGGGTACAAGGCGAATTTCCTCTAAAAATTCAGGTGCCATATTATTCTGCAAATCCAGAACAATGTGCGCCTCCACATTCTTTTTCCGGCACATACAGAACACGCCCAAGGCCGCACCGATGGAGTCCAAATCCGCGTTCTTGTGGCCCATAATCAGTACACGGCTGCTCTGGTCAATCAGCTCCATTAAGGAGTTGGCGGTTACACGCGAACGCACCTTACTGCGTTGCTCCGCCTCTTTGTTTCGACCGCCATAGAAGTTGAAATTCACGCGGTCCTTTACCACCGCCTGGTCGCCACCGCGGCTAAGCGCCATTTCAATCGCCAAGGAAGCAAAGCGATAGCCCTCTTCGAAGGTTTCTCCCTCAACACCCAAGCCGAAGGAAATCGAGGCGGCCAAGCCGGAAGGCGCAGTGATGGCGTGCACATCCTCCAAAATTGAGAATTTGTCCTCCATCGCCCGTTTTAAGTCCCGTTTTTCAAAAATAAACAAGAACCGATTGCGCTCTAACCGACGCAACAGACCATGGTAGCTCTCCGTCCATTGGGTAATCGCATCGTTAATTTTCGCGTTTAGATTCGACATCGCGCCCTCGGACAAATTCTTGGTTAACTCCTCATAATTGTCAATCAAAATAATCGACACCACCGGACGGGAACGCACATACTCATCGCGCACTTGGTACAGCTCTGTCAAATCCGTAAGATATAGCACGCCCAGCTGGATTTCATCGGGGTCGTTAGTCTGTATGGGAGTGCCGTAGACCCGATAACGACGACCGCAAAGATGCACATCATACGCATACTCGGTCTTACCGGAAATCAGCCATTGTATGTCAAAGCCCGGTAGCACATCGGTAATATTGCGCTCTTTCATGGTATCGTTAAAGCCGGTTAAGCGGATAAACAAATCATTGACATGGACAATACCGCTGTCCTCCAACCGCACCACTGCCATGGGAAAAGGCGGATTCTGCCCTTTTACGCCACTTTGCTCATCGGAGACTTTTTCCAAGAAGGTTTTTATCTGCTTTTTGCGATTTGCCTGCTGTAACAAATACAACGCCATAATAATCGCCAGCGCCACCAGCTCTGCGCAAGCGAGAACATACTGTTGCAACAGCGCCGTAGCCACCGCAAAAACGAACAGAAGCGAAAAATAAAAGCCCATATTCGGTCGCAGTAATCTTCCCATTTTCCTATTCAAAACCTTCGCCTCCTTGCAAATGGGTATACTATCCATAATAATTTTTTATATCTTCCTACATTATAACAAATCCCATAGCAAGGTGCAACATCATTTTTTCATTATGCGTGCCAAAAAAATAAATGTATACATCGTGGTGTAATTGTGCTATACTAAGATTGTAAGCACCGGGTGGGCAGACCCGTGCGACAATACAACTACACAGATATTTGCAGGCGTTTTTTGTGCTTTTCCGGCGTTACAGGGTCGATGCAAGGCACAGGCGGGTGCCTGCTTTTCGTGCCTTTATTTTCGGAACTATGAAAGGAGTTTTATACGAATTGGCTGAAAAATTAAAAATTATCCCCCTTGGCGGATTGGATGAAATCGGTAAGAACATCACCGTTTTTGAATATGGCAAGGATATGATTGCCGTAGACTGCGGTGTGGGTTTCCCGGATGAGGAAATGTATGGCGTGGACTTGGTAATTCCGGACTTTTCTTATTTGGTCCAAAACGCAAAAAAGCTCCGTGGTATGTTCATCACCCACGGACATGAGGACCACATCGGTTCGATTCCCTACTGTATGCAACAGGTGGTTTGCCCCATTCACGGCACCGCCATGACCAACGGGCTAATTAAGCTGAAGCTGGAAGAACATAAGCTGGCAGACAAGGTCAAGCTCATCACGCACAAGCCCGGTGATGTGGTGCGCGCCGGATGCTTTACTGTGGAATTTATCCATGTCAATCACTCCATCGCCGATGCAGTGGCGTTTGCCATTGGGACCCCTGTGGGCAAAATCATTATGACGGGCGACTTTAAGATTGACCCGACCTCTAAAGACGGCATGACTGACCTGACCAGATTCGGTCAGCTGGGTAACGAAGGCGTGCTGGCATTGATGTGCGACTCTACCAATGTGGAGCGCCCCGGCTATACCCCCAGCGAAAATGTGGTTGCCGAGGGTCTGGATCGGCAGTTCAAAAACTGCGACAACCGGATTATCGTTACCACCTTTGCATCCAACATGCACCGCATCCAAGCCGTTCTCGCCACCGCCCAGCGCTATGGCAGAAAGGTTGCCGTTACCGGACGGAGTATGGAAAATATGCTGAAAGTCGCGCAGGATTTGGGTTATCTCACCGTTCCTGCCGGCACTTTGGTAGAACTCGGCGCTATCAAGAGCTTGCCCAAAAACAAAGTGGTGATTGTATCCACCGGCTCACAGGGCGAAAATATGTCTGCGCTGTACCGCATGGCGTTTTCCACCCACAAACAGGTGGACATTCAGTCAGGCGACAGAATTATCATCTCCGCCTCTGCTATTCCGGGAAACGAAAAAGCGGTTTCCCGTATTATCAATGAGCTATACCGCAAGGGTGCGGAAGTGGTATACGAAAAAAGCGAGGGTCTGCATGTATCCGGCCACGCCTGTCAAGAGGAGCTGAAAATCATTCACGCGCTCTGCAAGCCTCGATTCTTCATTCCTGTGCATGGCGAACAGCGCCATTTGCAGATTCACGGCAAGCTGGCGGTGCTCATGGGCGTTGCGCCAAAAAATGTGCGCATCGGAGAAATCGGCTCTGTCATTGAGCTGACCGGTAAGACCTGTAAAATCAACGGAACTGTGCCTGCCGGCAAGGTCTTTGTTGACGGCACCGGGGTAGGCGATGTCGGTAGTGTTGTACTGCGCGACCGAAAGCATTTGGCGCAGGACGGTATGATTGTGGTATGTATCAACATCAGCTCTCAGGACGGCGCGTTAATTTCCGGTCCCGACATCATTACGCGTGGCTTTGTCTATGTAAAGGAATCCGAGGAACTTATGGACGCGCTACGGGATATTGTGCTGGAAGCTATTGAGCGTTGCGGGCGCAAGCGTATTCGCGATTGGACCACCTTGAAGTCCGCCATTAAAAACGATTTGAGCGGTTATCTGTTCAAGACCACCAAGCGCAACCCCATGATTCTGCCCGTCATTATGGAAGTATAATCGCATTGTAAAGGATGCAAAAATTCCGGAATGGTTTCCCATTCCGGAATTTTCATTTATGAAGAAAAATCGCGTTGCTTATTAGCAACCGATGCCGAAAATCCGGCAAAGTGTCTGCAAAACAGAACCGCAGTTAAAGTTCTCAAAATCAAAGCAAAACATTTATTTGACCTCCTTTTGGGATTTGTCTCGCGAGGACAGTTAAATGGTAACATATTTGTAACCTTTTCGCAACCGACAAAGTTTGTCAGCCTTGGCAAGCTTTGGCAAGGGTGCAAGAGATTCCATATTTTTTGACGGTTACCTTTTCAAATCCCTTCACAAAGCATAAATTCGACGCTGTTTTAATTTTTAAGCTATGTATTTGAATCTTTACATGTCAAATGACTATATTGCTTTAATGTATAACCTAATAGTCCTTCCGTTTTTGTTGTGGTATTTTCTCTCTAATTCAAATCCTAATTTTTCATGCAATCGAACACTTGCTATATTGTTATCATCCACACCGCCAACCGCAATATTAAATCCTTTATCCTTAGCATATTTTAATGCCAACTGTTCAGCCTCAAAACCAAATCCTTTACACTTAAACTCATCTTTAATAGTCGGCCCACAACTTATAATGTGTTTCGATCGAGCGAAAAGATTCATAAATCCAATCACAATATCATTTTTGTATACCACTAAAAATTCAAAATACATATTATTATGAATTTTATTTATGCTCTCGGTTATCATTTCTTCTTTTTGCTCAAGCGTCATATTATCATATGCCGTGTTTTTGAAATCATTTATATTGTCAAGCGTTATTGGTTTTAAGTATATCATTTGTTATTTTCCTTTGCGGTATTAATTGAAGCGATAAGAATTCGTTTTACTTCGGTACATTTGTTAAGTAATTCTTTGTTATCATAGTATCCGCTTTCTATTAGCAATTCTATCCAATATTCGCTTTCACTGCATTCCTTAAGAGCTATTTGTAATTTGGCAATAAAATCGGCTTTGCCGTGTGCATAAAATGCTTCACGAATATTTGCACCAATACTTGTGCCTGAACGAATAAATTGATTTATTAATACACCCTCACACTTAGTGCTCGTAATTCCTTACAAACCTTTAAAACCTCAAGTGCAAATGCTTTAGATTTATTAATTAAAGGACTGTCTTTCA
>JAZNGK010000038.1:0-2169 GCA_045576395.1 Faecousia sp.
ATCGTGATGATGGGCATCGGCGAGCCGCTCGATAATTTTGAAAATGTGCGCCGTTTTCTGATTTTAGTCAATGATGCGCGTGGGCTCGGCATCGGATATCGGCATATTTCTTTATCCACCTGCGGGTTGGTGGAGGGGATAAAAAAACTTTCCGAACTCAACTTGCCGATTACGCTTTCGATTTCCCTGCACGCGCCCAATGACACCATTCGCACCAATATGATGCCGGTCAATCGTGCACATAATGTTGCTGAACTTTTAGGGGCGTGCAGAAATTATCAACAGGTGACGGGCAGGCGTATTTCTTTTGAATATGCGATGTGCGATGGTGTAAACGACAGTGCCCAAAATGCGCGTGAACTGGCGGAAAAATTAAACGGGATGCTTTGTCATGTGAATTTGATTCCCGTCAACAATGTAAAAGAGCGTGATTATAGAAAAAGCAAAAAAGAAAATATAGAGAAGTTTATAGAAATTTTAGGCAAGCGTGGCATTACCGCAACGGTGCGCCGTGAACTTGGAAGCGATATCAGCGCTTCCTGCGGTCAGCTCCGGCAGAAAACGCTGGAAGAAAAATAAGTGATGGGAAGAGGTGAGGGCGATGGAATTTGTAGCCAGAACGGATACGGGCAAGCGCAGAGAGCAAAATCAGGACAATGCCTGTGCCTTTGTGCATGCAGGGTTCTTAGTCGGCATTGTGGCAGACGGTATGGGCGGGCATAACGGCGGACAGGTGGCAAGTCGTATGGCCATCGACTGTGTGCGCGATTATCTTATGGAAGGTCTTGAGCCGCAAACGGATACCCAACAGCTTCGCAAACTGTTGCGTGTCGCATATGACAAGGCAAATGCGGAAATTTTTGCCCTTGCTACGCAGAATAAAGATTTGGAAGGTATGGGCACGACGCTCACGGTGGCGGTTCTTCGTGAAAATGTTTTGGTCGTATCGCACATCGGGGACAGCCGCGCCTACATTTGCAAAGCCTTAGAAACAGAGCAGATTACGGTGGACCAGACGCTTGTGCAGCGATTGCTTTCAAGCGGTGTGATTTCGCAGGAGGAAGCCAAAACGCATCCGCATCGCCATGTGATTTTAGAGGCGGTCGGCACGAGCGCAACGATTGAGCCGGAAATGTACGAGCGTGTCCTTTCGGGGCAGACGCTGCTTCTTTGCTCGGACGGTTTATACGGCGAAGTGCCGGACAGTGAAATTGCCGGATGTCTTTTTGAAAGCGGCGATTTGGGTGCGGCGGCAGACAATTTGGTTGCGGCGGCGAATGCGGCAGGCGGCAGCGACAACATTTCTGTTGTGCTGATGAGATAAGGGGGGACGGTTATGCACAATTATTTGGAAATCGGAACGGTTTTGGATGACCGTTATGAAATATTGGAAGAACTCGGCAGTGGCGGTATGGCGCATGTGTATAAGGCGCGTTGCAAAGTATTAAACCGCTTTGTTGCTGTTAAGGTGCTTCGCGGCGAGTTTACGGGCGATGAAGCCTTTATGCGCCGCTTTGTGACGGAGGCGCAGGCAGCGGCGGCGATTACGCATCCCAACATTGTCGGGGTGCATGATGTGTGCAGCGCCGCCGAGATGCCCTACATCGTTATGGTGTATATCGAGGGTGTAACCTTGAAGTCCTACATTGAAAAAAACGGTGCGCTGCCATGGAAAAAGGCGGTAAATTTCCAGCTGCAGATTTGTGCGGCGCTGGAATGTGCACATAAGCAAAATATTATTCATCAGGATATTAAACCGCATAATATGCTCATTACCGATGACGGCACACTCAAAGTAACGGATTTCGGCATTGCGCGTGCAACGGGCGGTTCGACGACGGTGGCGGGCGAAGCGGAAGGCGCAGTCGGCTCGGTGCATTACTGTTCGCCGGAGCAGGCACGCGGCGGCTTTACGGATGCAAAATCTGACATCTATTCCGCCGGCGTGGTTTTGTATGAAATGTTGGTGGGCAAAGTTCCATTTGATGCACCGACACCCGTGGCGGTTGCCATGATGCATATGCAGTCCGATGCCGTGCCTGTATCGCAAATCAGAGCGGAGTTGCCCAAGGATTTGGATTTGGTGATTGCGCGTTCCATGAGCCGTGAAAAACGAAACCGCTATGCTTCGGCATCGGAGATGATGCGTGATTTAAACTTCATTTTGGA
>JAZNGK010000039.1:0-6975 GCA_045576395.1 Faecousia sp.
AACGCAACAAAATAAAAATTTTGTTGCGTTTGGAGTTGGTTTGTGCTATAATAATGATATAACAAAGAAAACCGAGGTGTTCTTATGAAAAAATACGCGGATGCGCCACAAATACTAAAAGACTTCCTTACTTATCACGAAACTATCAAAGGACAGTCGCAACGCACAATTTCAGAATACTATCTTGACTTGCGCATGTTTCTTCGTTTTATAAAACTTATGCGTAACGATATGCCGATGCACACGCGATTAGATGATATTGACATTCGTGATATAACACTAGAATTTATTCGTTCCATTACATCATCGGATGTTTTTGATTTTCTATCCTACCTTGCCAACGACAGACCCATTAACCCAGATTCCCTTGCTCCGGAATATGGGATTGAACCATCAGCCAGAGCGCGTAAGCTTTCTGCGATTAAATCCTTTTACAAGTACCTAACTGTACGCACAAAGCAGTTAACAGAAAATCCCGTTGCAGACCTAGAGTATCCGAAGCTACGCAAAAGCCTGCCAAAATACTTAACAATGGAACAATCCGCAGCGCTTCTTCGCTCTGTTTCCGGACAAAACGAAAAGCGCGATTATGCCATTTTGATGCTGTTTCTAAACTGTGGAATTCGTCGCAGTGAATTGGTTGGACTAAATCTGTCTGATGTGTATGAGGATAGAATCCGCGTAATCGGCAAAGGCAACAAAGAGCGCTTTGTCTATTTTGGCGCCGCCTGCCGTAAGGCAATCGATGCATACCTGACCGAACGCAACAAAAAAGTATTATCCGACAATCGCGCCCTGTTCGGCTCCAGAAACGGCAACCGAATCAGCACCGATGCCGTTCACGCACTAGTGAAGAAATCACTCTTACAGGCCGGATTAGATGCAACACAATTCTCTGCGCACAAGCTACGCCACACAGCCGCTACAATGATGCTCTCCGGCGGCGTTGATGTAAAGACCGTTCAAGAAGTTTTGGGCCACGAAAACCTAAATACAACCCAAATTTACACACATATTGAGAACACAGAACTTAAAATTGCCGCAGAGGCAAATCCCCTGTCAAAACTGGATTTTTCCGAGGAATGACCCCCCTATTCACAGCAATCTTTTATAACGCCATTTCAATAGCTTCCATTAGGTTTCTAACGGGATAAACCGTCAAATCCTGCGGAATTTCCAACTTTTCAGTTGTATTTTTAGGTATTATGCAATACTTAAACCCCAATCTCGCAACTTCTGCTATTCTTTGATTTAAGTGAGATACAGACCGGATTTCGCCGGTTAAGCCGACCTCTCCGATTGCTGCAAGCGCACTATCAATGGCTTTATCACGATAAGAGGATGCAATTGCCAGCACAACAGGCAAATCCGCGCCGGGCTCATCCAAGCTTAGTCCACCGATTACATTGATATACGCATCAAATGCACTTAGCTTTAAGGCGGCACGCTTTTCGGCAACTGCCATTAGCAGTACCGCGCGGTTATAATCAAAGCCGTCTGCTGTTCGTCTGGGGACTTGAAAGCTCGTCTTAGAAACCAAGGCTTGTACTTCCGCAAGGACAGGGCGTGTGCCTTCCATCACGCAAGCAACGCAAGTGCCGGACGCGCCTTCCGGACGGCCTTCGAGCAGCATTTTTGACGGGTTCGGAACTTCTATAAGTCCCCTATCCCCCATTTCAAACACACCGATTTCATTGGTTGAGCCAAAGCGATTTTTTACCGCACGCAACAGTCTGTATGGTGAATTGGCATCGCCTTCAAAATACAGCACGCAATCGACCATATGTTCCAGCACCTTCGGGCCAGCAATCGCACCATCTTTGTTGATATGTCCGACCACAAACACAGTAATACCTTGGGATTTTGACAACTGCATCAACGCCATTGTGCAATCCTTAACCTGCGAAATACTGCCGGGCGTGGAATCGTTCAATTCATTGTATAATGTCTGTATAGAATCGATAATCAGAACATCCGGCTCAACGGCATTCACGGACTCCAGAATGTCCGTTAGGCGCGTTTCAGAAAGTATATATAACGATTCCGACGAAACGCCAATGCGCTCACTACGGAGCTTGAGCTGGCGCTCACTCTCCTCGCCGGACACATACAAAACGGACCTGCCTGCACACAGGCTGTTGCAAATTTGAAGCAGAAGTGTTGATTTTCCGATACCGGGCGCACCGCCTACCAGCACAAGACTTCCTGCGACAGCGCCACCGCCCAACACCCTATTCAGCTCACCCATACCTGTGGAAAAACGCAATTCATCATCGCCTGCGACCTCACACAGGCGTTGTGCGGCTCTACTGACACCCACAGGCGCAGATTTTCCCCGTCCGATGGGATTCGGCTTCTCCACATGCTCCACTATGGTGTTCCATGCACCGCAGGCGGAGCATTTTCCTTGCCATTTTGGACTTTCGTTGCCACATTCCGTACAATAAAAAACAGTCTTTGTCTTTGCCATGGCGTGTACTCCTTATCTGTCTTATGGCACAATTATATCAACCATTTGTTCGCAGGTCAAGTAGCGAATAAGCAATTGCTGACTGTGCAGGCAATCACCGCGCAGAGCTTTTGCTGATAGGCTGTGTTGCGCAGTAAATACTCCTCTTGCGGATTGGAAAGAAAGCCACATTCTATTAGAATACCCGGGCACGAAATATGTTGCATCAAATAAACACCGTCAGCCTTTTTTATTTGGCGTTTGCTGGTTGGATTGACCGCGTGAATCAAA
The DNA here is from genome assembly GCA_045576395.1 of Faecousia sp. GTDB lineage: Bacteria > Bacillota > Clostridia > Oscillospirales > Oscillospiraceae > Faecousia. Next base: position 2,741 of record JAZNGK010000039.1, read on the forward strand.
GTCGCTTGCATAGATTTTGCCAAGGCTTGACTTCCTTCGGTCTGTGCATAAAAAACCTGCGCGCCGTTGTACTTTCCGTCGGGAAAGTGGTTTTGATGAATGCTCACAAGCAGACCGTTTTCTGTGCTGTTGACAATGCGCGCGCGTTCCTTTAGGTCGGAAACCTTCTTTTGCCCAATGCTCTCCCCTTCCGTATAAACCGAGCAATCCGTTTGACGAATCATCACCGTATTGATTCCGAGTAAATGCATGAAATCGTTTAATTTCAGGGAGATTTCCAAATTAAATTGACTTTCCAAAACACCTGTGCAAGAGGTTGCGCCCCCGTCTACTCCTCCGTGTCCGGCATCAATGATAACCGTTTTCCGATTGGAAATCGGTGCATTTTCGGACATAACCGTTACGACCCGATTACCGCCAATAGCTAATATAAGAAATCCGGCTAAAACAATAAGATAGACCGGCAATAATGACAAATATCGCACGCTTTTTTTCATAAACCACACCTCTGTAAAGCCTATGCGAACAAGCAAAACAAAAGTACAGGCATTGGTGCTGAAAGGCTACCAAATTACAAAATGAACAATGCGCTGTCTTTCGTCATAGAATGAGCCGAAACGATATGTTTCGAAAAAATGACAGGAGGAAAATATGATGGATTCTAAAAAAACGGCCCAGCAGGGCGGTTATGGCAGGCTCCCTGCCAATGCTCCGCTGGCAAACCCCTATGTGCCATTTCAAATAGAAGATCCACCCAAATATGAGCCTCGAACAGCGATTATCAGAGGTACACTCTTCCCAGGTTTGGATTTGCCCTTTATGAATATGGTAAATCAAAAAGAGTTGCCGATGACACCGCTGGCTGAATTGCAGACTATGGGTTTTGTCCTGCAGGAATTGGCGCTATATCTGGACACCCACAGGGACGATAAAGAGGCTTTTGAGGTGTTTCAAACTTTCCAACGGCTCTATAATAAGGGTCGCGAAAAGTACGAAAAGGAATGCAGACCGCTTACCCATATGTCTTCCATGGATAATGGCTATACTTGGCTCAATGACCCATGGCCTTGGGAATATGCAGGCAATCGGGAGGGATAATTTATGTTTATTTATGATAAGAAGCTTCAATACCCTGTGAAGATTGACAAACCCAACCCACGCCTCGCCGCAGTTATTATCTCGCAGTATGGCGGACCCGATGGCGAATTGGGCGCGTCCTTGCGGTATCTGTCCCAGCGGTACAGTATGCCATTTGATGAACTAAAAGGCTTACTGACCGATATCGGCACAGAAGAATTGGGACACTTGGAAATGGTTGGTGCCATTGTCCACCAGCTGACACGCAATCTAAAGGATTCGCAAATCCAAGATTCTGCCTTTGCGCCGTATTTTGTTGACCATACGGTAGGTGTATATCCCCAATTTGCATCAGGTACGCCTTGGAACGCGGCTACAATTGCCGTAAAGGGCGACCCGATTGCCGACCTAACCGAGGACTTGGCGGCAGATGCCACGACCGCCAAAGAACAACCTGCATATCCGAGGGGCTGAAAACCCTTGATATTACTGGCTTTTCGGCACTTTGAAGGTTTTAGTAAAAATGGCATACCTGCAACCACACAAGAACAACTTGACCCCAATTTACACTAATATTTACAAAATTCACGATAGGACAAGCTGTTTCCGAGGAAAAAAGGGTACATAAAACCAGGCACGAGAAGTCAAATCTCGTGCCTGATTTTATACTCTGTTTTAATAGTTCAATGACCTAATTGACGAAGTGCTTCTTGACACTCTCTTAAACTTTTGCCAAGTTCGTACGGAATGTTTCCCAAAATACGATCTTCAATAATTTTCTGAATTTTTATCCAATGACCAGACTTAGTAACACACTCTTTAACTGTGCTTGCGTGTATCCATGAGTGGTATTTGGCTTGAATACACAAGCAGTCATATGCCTTTTCCCAAGAATTGAGGTTTTCATATATATCAGCTAAGGCATAACACAATTCTATTTCCACATCCAGCTTAGACTTTCCGATCACTTTGCCGGCAGCTATGGTTAACTTTAATTGCTCATCCCAAAAATCTTCGCCGCATTCAACGATATATGCCTTTTTACAATGGGCATGATGAATAACGCTTGCTAAATCGTTGTAGTATTTTTCATTTAGCAACTCCTCTCGCTCTCTTAACTTCTCGTCAATAAGATTTATGCCGTTTTCTTTTTTTCTAAGAGCAACCTCTTTTTCGTTGAGTTCTTTTTGCTTTTTATCTAATTTATCTGACAGCAGCGCCAATTCTTTTATTTTTGAATCATATTCATCGATTCTTTCAGCAATTGTAGCGCTAATTTGTTCCCCTACAGAAATATACATCACATCGGTTTGAATGCTAACAGGAACGGTATCGGTTTCGATTTCTAAATAATTATTATTGGATACAAAGCAGTCAAAAATAGTGTCACCTTTAATTTTTTGAGTGAGCACCCATGACTGACTACAAGATTGTTTAGTGTATGTATTTTTATCTATGACAATTTCGCCTGATATAGCAACTCCGCAAAATTTGCTTGCATAATTTGTACAAGAACCGATCCATATAGTTCCCGTTTCATTTTCAAGATCGGGATTTTTTTCATTACCTCTCATTCCTACTTTTGTAGCAAGAACTGTACCTGTGCATATGCCTATTCCATAGCCGATAACGACATCAAATTTATCTTTGAGTTTTGGGTTTAAGCAGTAATCAATTAATGTGCAAATCATCTTGCCTGCTATCACAGCTTGTTCGGCAGAGGATATTAATTTCCCATCTATTTCTTTGTCGGAAAAAACGGCGAGCACACCATCACCTATAAAATCACGTACATTACCATGACAAACCCTTATAGCACGTGTAATTGTTTTCAAAAAACTGCGATAAACCTTAACGACAGTTTTTGCAGAATTATCATCTGTAAACTTTGTAGAATTCCTCATATCTGCAAAGAGTATACTAACTTCCCCTTTGTAGACTTTATTCGAATCAGTTAAATCGCTGTCTACCGGAACCTTGGAATCGAAAGATATTTTTTCGATGGGAATATCCAAAATATCATCAATTGATTTATTAGTTTTTTCAATCAACTCTTTTTGTATGATATCGCTCATAACATCACCTTATTTACTGGTTAATAAATAACCATCACCATCAGTTATAAAAGAGGTTTTACCATTTGGGCCTTTTGGCCAATGCTCTCGAACTTTTTTGCTAACTTTAACAGAACCGGTTACCTTAGAATACTTTGACGCTTTGTTGATACAGTCCCCAAAAGCCTTGACATCAAAAACATTTTCTATTCCTATCTTAGTGATGACGGTTTTGCCATAATCTACACCAACTCCACAAATAATCGGATAATTAATCCCGTCCTCTGAAAGAATTTTGTTTACTACCTTATCAACAACTGTTAGCATATCTCGCCCGCACAAACCTGCATGCTTAATTGCAATTTCTTTGGTAAATCCTTCGTCCTTTCCATAGAAGAACACCATTATTCCATCGCCCATTAAATCAATCACATGGCCTTTGTAGTATTCTACGACCTGCAACATGGCAGGAATGAAAGCGTGCATCGACAAAAAGGTTTTCTGAGCACCAACATTTTCAGCCCTTGTTGTAGAGTTACGCATATCAACAAACAAAACTGCAAAATTGTCTTCTTTATATGCCCCAAAATTCAAAAGATCGGATTTGTAATTTGGAATGACATCAGATATTGCACTATGTTGAAACTCTAAAGAACGCTGTTCAAATAGCAACAGTTCACTTTTAGCGTTATTATAATATCCACGTGTTTTTTCTTCTATTTTCTTTAGGTCAATCATCTTTATTACACCACCAAATATGAAATTCCAACCATAATCATCAATGCTGAAATGATTGCACACGAAATTGCAAACATAATAATCGTGGTTTTACCAGTGCGCATTTTTCGATTATTAATTCTATTGAGTTTGTAAACCTCGACAGCTAAGTTCTTCGTTATGCTTTCATCTGTCATATGTTTTACTTTTTGCAAATAATTCTGTTCTGTTATACCGCCATAATCCTCTGTTTGAAAAAACCACAGTGATGATGATTTGCTTTTTCCGAAACGTATCATTATACACTTGATACCAAACACAAATGTAATTATAACACCGACTATGTATGCAACAGATAGCAGCAAAAAAATTGCTTTAAATATACAG
>JAZNGK010000040.1:0-10048 GCA_045576395.1 Faecousia sp.
GACCCCGGAGAAGCTCCTGGAGCGGGAGCGCCGGGAGGCGAAACGCTGCGGAGCAGCCCTGGAAAAATCAGGATTCCGGGTATTTGCGGGGGAAAACCAAAGCGGAACGGTGTCCTTTGTTCCCAATATGGATTGCGAGGAGGCGGCCGCAATATTAGGTGCGCACAAGATTGCGGTACGGGCAGGTCTGCATTGCGCACCGCTTGCCCACGAAAGTGCCGGTACGCTGGAATCCGGAACGGTGCGCATTAGCTTCGGCCACGATGCCACCCCGTGGCAAACGGGGAATCTGCTGTTGGCAGTAGAGAAACTGATGGGTAAATCGTAAAAAAATTATGAATAACTATTGCTATCGGGAGCCCAATCCGCTATAATAGAATGGATAATAGGCTAGGTATGCCCAAAAGCACGAAAGTGCAGGCATAGCATCATAGAGAAACGCGGAGAAAGAGGGGCATTTATGGAAGTATTAGGAGTAATTTGGTCTCAAATTCAAACAATGCGATGGACCGATTATTTGGACATTATCTTGGTTGCATTCTTGATATATAAGCTCTTGCCCTTATTCCGGTCAACGGGAACTGCACGGATTGCATGGGTGGTTAGCGTGCTTATCGTGATATCGCTGGTAACCGAAGCGCTTGATTTGTATGCACTAAGCTACCTGTTCTCGGAGGTGCTGGCAGTCGGCTTGTTGGCGCTTGTGGTGCTGTTCCAGCCGGAGCTGCGCCGCATGCTGGACCATTTGAGCAATATCAAGGTCAAGAATCTCCTCGGCACACAAAAGCCACAGCAGGAGATGGTACCCGTGATTGCCCAAACCGTTCACGCCTGTGAGGTGATGAGTCGGGAACGGGTGGGTGCCTTGATTGTGTTTGCGCGGGATAATCGCTTAGACGAATATTTCAAGACCGGCACAATGATTGAGGGCAAGGTTTCTGAACAGCTGATTCGGAACATCTTCTTCCCTAAGGCATCTCTACATGATGGCGCAATGATTATTCGCGACGGCTTGGTAACAGCCGCCGGCTGTGTACTACCCTTGTCCGACAGCGACCGGCTGAGCGTGGATTTGGGTACACGCCACCGTGCCGCGCTTGGTATGAGCGAGGTGTCCGATGCGGTGGTTGTGGTGGTTTCCGAGGAAACAGGTGCCATTTCTGTCGCGGTGGGTGGTATGCTCAAGCGGCATTTGGCACCCCAAACACTCGAAAGACTGTTGCGGAATGAGCTGTGTCCGGAGAGCGACACAGAGGAAGAAAATTTGGTACTAAAGCTCTACCAAAAGCTCCAGAAAAAAGAAAAGGGAGGAACGACGGATGAAAAATAAAGCATTGGCGATTCTCCTGTCTGCCGCGGTGGCCTTTGGCCTGTGGCTGTATGTGATTACCGTGGTGAGCCCCGAATCGGAAAAGGTCTATTACGACATTCCGGTGGTGATGCAAAATAAAAACATATTGTCCGAGCGCGGCTTGATGGTTGTCAGCGATGAGCCGAAGGTTACGCTGGCACTCAAGAGCGACCGTACGATTTTGAACGATTTGAATGAGTCGAATATCAATGTGATTATCAATGTAGCAAATATCGAAAAGCCCGGTACGCATTATTTGACTTATAGCATTTCTTATCCCGGTAATATCCCGTTCAATGAGATTTCTGTACAGAGCAGTAGTACGGACCTTATCACCCTTGCAGTGGAAACAAAGGCACAAAAAACGGTACCTGTGGTGATTGACTATGAGAATACCGCGGTGCCGGAGGGTTATATCGTAGACCTTGAAAACGCCCAATTGGACTTTACGGAAATTGAAATCTCCGGCCCGGAATCTGTAATCAGCCAAATTGAGCAGGCGGTTATCAAGGTAGACCTAAATAACCAGACCAGCACGCTGGTAGGGGAATATCAGTATGCCCTGTGTGATAAACAGGGCGCACCGGTAGATGCCAACAAGATAACCACCAACGCGGTGAAGGTGAATTTGATGCTCAATGTCCAACGCGTGAAAGAGCTGACCTTAAAGCTGAATGTTGTCTATGGCGGTGGTGCAACGGAGAAGACCAGCTCCATTACCATCGACCCGCAAAAGATTCAGGTATCCGGTAGTGATGCGTTGCTTAAGGATATGGAGGAGCTGGTTATCGGCTCTGTGAACTTGGGTGAAATGCTTGAGGAACAGATACTGACCTTCCCCATCGTTTTGCCGGAGGGTGTAACCAATCAGACCGGTGTGGAGCAGGTTACCGTCGATGTGAAGTTCCCCCAAATGATGATAAAAACCTTCAATATCAAGACGATTACTGCGGTAAATGTGCCGGAGGACCTGCGTGTTGAGGTTATCACAAAGGCGCTCACGGTCAATGTCCGTGGCCCGATTGATGTGATAAAGGATATGAAGGAAACGGATTTGTCTGTGGAGGTGGATTGCACAGAGGCGCAATCAGGTACCGCTACGATGAAAGCAGAGGTCGTTGTGAGCGATGCGTTTGCGGCTGTGGGTGCTGTCGGTACCTATCAGGTATCCGTCAGACTGCGCAAGTAATATCCATTCTATTCGAAAATGCGCGACTTCGGCAGTCGGGTAAAGGAAAAGAGGAAAACACATTGATTAAAAGTATGACCGGTTATGGTCGTGCCGTAGATACGGTAAACGGCCGTGAATTTACAGTTGAGCTACGCTCGGTAAACAATCGCTATTTGGATTGCTCTGTGCGCCTGCCCAGAATCCTCTCTTTCGGTGAGGATGCGGTAAAGCAGGCGGTCAAGGCCGCAATTTCCCGCGGTAAGGTGGATGTATTCATCTCCGTTCGGAGTGAGGGTGGCGACGAAATTCAAGTTACCTTAAACAAGGCGGTATTGGAGAGCTATTTGGAAGCGATGCGACAAATGGTGGCAGAGTATGGGGTCGCAGATGATATAAGCGTATCTGCGGTATCCCGTCTTCCGGAGGTCTTCTCCTTGGAAAAGCCGCAGGTGGATGAGGAGCAATTGCTGGCGGATTTGATGGCCGTTGTGCAAAAAGCTTTGGAAGGCTATGATGTGATGCGCAAAACTGAGGGCGAAGCGCTTGCGCAGGATTTGCGCAGTCGCGGCAACACCATTTTGGAGCTGGTTTCGCAAGTGGAGCAGGGCAATTCCCAAACGGTTGTGGATTACCGCACCCGTTTGGAGAACAAGCTCAAAGAGGTACTCAGCAACACCGCAATTGACGAAAGCCGTATCTTGACCGAGGCCGCCATTTTTGCGGACAAGGTTGCCGTTGACGAAGAAACCGTCCGTCTGCGCAGTCATTTACAGCAGATGAACACGATGCTCGACGGTGGCGGCGCTGTGGGCAGAAAGCTGGACTTTTTGCTGCAGGAAATGAACCGCGAGGCAAATACCATCGGCTCTAAATGTACCGATGTGCAGTTGGCGCGTATCGTGGTGGACATCAAGGCAGAGCTGGAGAAAATTCGGGAACAGACCCAAAACATTGAGTGAGGATACCATGAAACTAATCGGAATTGGATTTGGCAGTATGATTGCCGCGCGGCGTGTTTTGGCAATTGTAGAGCCGGACTCGGCACCCATTAAGCGTGTGGTGCAGGAGGCGCGCGACCGCGGTATGCTGATTGATGCCTCTTACGGACGAAAGACCAAATCTGTGATTCTTATGGATACAGACCATGTGATTTTGTCGGCCTTAACCACAGAGGTGTTGGCAACACGCTGGGAGAATAAGCAGGAGGAGCAGGAAAATGGGTAAGCTGTTTGTCGTTTCCGGCGCTTCCGGCGTGGGAAAAAGTACCGTGCTGGCAAAGGTAATGTCCGAAAGAACAGACCTGCGCTTTTCTGTGTCAGCCACGACCCGTAGCCCTCGCGCAGGGGAAGTGGATGGCAAGGATTATTACTTCGTAACCAGGGACAAGTTCCTTGATATGATTGAAAAGCACGAATTTTTGGAATACGATGCCCATATGGACAATTACTACGGCACACCCAAAGCCCAATTGGAGGAAAAGCTCCAAACGGGCAGTGTGATTTTGGACATTGAGCCAAATGGCGCGTTTCGTGTCCGTCAGGAAAAAGCGGATGTGGTGCTGATTTTTATTGCGCCGCCTTCCTTGGAGGCGCTGGAAAATCGATTGCGTAGCCGTGGCGACACTTCCGAGGAACAGATACAGGTGCGCCAAGCAAGAGTAAGCTGGGAAATGGAGCAGAGCAAGCGTTATGACTATGTGGTTGTGAATGACCAAGTGGACACCTGTGCCGCAGAAATATTACAGATTATCGCCCGTGAGGCGGATTGAAAAATTGGAGGAATTGTGTATGTTGTACCCCCCCGTAGCAGATTTGTTAAAGAATGTCGACAGCCGTTATTTGCTGGTGAATGTGGTTGCCAATCGCGCAAGGCAGATTGCCGCTGAGGCAGATGCCCGTCAAGAGGAGCTCACCGAAAAGCCGGTTACGCTGGCAATTCGCGAGGTAGCTGAGGGTGCGCTGACTGCAAGCCTAAAAGAAGAATATATGCACTAAAATGCGGGAAAAGGAGGGGGTTGTATGATTGCAAAAATTGCTGTTTCTGCGGCAAATTTTGCCATTGACAAGCCCTATTCCTACTATTTCCCTCAAGAAAAGCACCTTCTGCCCGGTATGCGAGTGATAGTCCCGTTTGGGCGTAGTAACCGCAATACCGAGGGCGTAGTGCTGGCGGTGGAGGAAGGAAAAGCCGACGGCTTAAAGCCTGTTTTTCGTTCCTTGGACGATACGCCTGTACTGCAAGATACGATGCTTCGCCTTGCGGCATTTTTGCGTGAGCGCTATTTCTGTACCTTTTACGATGCCATTCGCGTTATGCTTCCGGCAGGCCTGTGGTTTCAAAGTAAGGACACCTATGCCCTTACGGAAGACCGAACATGGCAGGAGAAAAGCTTGCGTCAAGCAGACGGCAAGCTGCTGTTAGAAGCACTTTGCAATCAGGGCGGCCGCGCAGACGGTGCTGCGTTGCGGCAAATTGTAACGGATGAGGAGAAATTTGAAAAAGCAATTTCCTACCTTGTCGGTAAAAAATGGATTACCGCGGAACGGGATTTTCTCCGGCGTACCGGCGATAAGTATCAGCAAATCGCGACCTTGGCAGTATCTGCCGAAGAGGCGCTCGGCTATGCCGCAACCCGTCCGAAATCTGCCGCTATGCAACGGAGTGTGTTGGAGCTGCTGTGTGGCATCGGTGCGGCGCCTGTAAAGGAAATTTGCTATTTTACCGGTGCAAAGCCTGCAACTGTCCGCCGTTTGGCGGATTTGGGCTATCTGACCATTACCGAAAAAGAGGTGCTCCGTTGTCGCGAAATCCGTCCGACAGAAGTCAAAGAGCCCCTTGTCTTAAACGAAGAACAGCAATCTGCCTTTTTGGGATTGGCAGAGCAAATGCAAGCAGACCAACCGGGCACAGCGCTTCTGTATGGTGTTACCGGCTCGGGAAAGACGGCTGTGTATATCCGGCTGATTCAGCGGTGCATAGAAGACGGTAAGCAGGCAATTCTGCTGGTGCCGGAGATTGCTTTGACCCCTCAACTGTTAGGCTTGATGGCGGCTTATTTCGGAGACCGCGTTGCGGTGCTTCACAGTAGCTTGCCGGCAGGCGAACGCTATGACCAATGGAAACGCGTGCGTTCGGGAGAGGCAAAGCTGGTAGTCGGTACCCGTTCGGCTGTGTTTGCTCCATGTTCCAATCTTGGTCTGGTGATTTTAGACGAGGAACAGGAACACTCCTATAAATCAGAAAATTCTCCCCGATACCATGCCAGAGAAGTGTCGCTTTGGCGGGGATTTAAGGAAAAGGCATTGGTGCTTTTGGGGTCTGCAACACCCAGCGTCGAAAGTATGTATTATGCCAAATCCGGTATATATCGGCTGTATAGCCTTCCCAATCGTTTCGGTGGGCGTAAGCTCCCCAAGGTAGAGATTGTGGATATGCGCGAGGAGGTCAGAAGTGGTAACGACCTCTCGTTGAGCTACCCCCTGCAAAATGCCATTTTTGATACCCAACAGGCAGGAAAGCAGGCAATTTTGTTCCTAAACCGACGGGGTAACAGTCGTGCATTGGTGTGTGTGGACTGTCGGGAATCCCCCGAATGTCCCCGTTGCAGTGCAAGGCTGACTTACCATAGTGCCAATGAACGGCTGATGTGCCACTACTGTGGGCACTCTCTGCCGGCGCCGAATCGCTGTCCGAAGTGTGGCGGTCCCGTTAAACGCATGGGCACCGGCACGCAAAAGGTACAGCAGGAGCTGCAGGAACGGTTCTCCGATATGCAAGTGGAGCGTATGGATACCGATACGGTGTCTGCCACCAACACCCACGAAATGATATTGGATAGATTTCAACAGGCGCATATTCCTGTGCTTGTGGGCACCCAAATGGTTGCCAAAGGCTTAAACCTGCCGGATGTTACCTTGGTGGGCGTGCTGGACGGGGACTTGAGCCTGTATGCCGACAGCTTCCGTGCCGCAGAAACGACCTTCAATATGCTCACGCAGGTAGTGGGTCGTGCCGGACGGGGCGACACAGAGGGGCGCGCGATGATTCAGACCTTTGTGCCGGAGCATAGTGTGATTACCTTGGCCGCCAAGCAGGATTACGACAGCTTTTACAATCTGGAAATCGGTCTGCGAAAGCAGCTGCAAAGTCCACCCTTCGGGGATTTGGCTGTGATTACCTTTACAGGGCAGGAGGAAGCGCGTGTGCTTTATGGCGCAACGAAGATAAAGGCGAGCCTGCAGGAATTGCTGAAGCAACCGGAATATACCGCGGAAGCTTGTGGCATATTAGGACCTGCCCCGTGCCCTGTGCCGAAAATTAATTATAATTATCGTTACCGTCTGACTTTACGATGCAAAATGAGCAGGAATTTGCGTCTGCTACTTGCGCATCTGCTTCGGCAGTTCTCTCAAGACAGGGAGAATCGAGGCGTATCTGCCTACATAGACATCAATGGTTTCGACTAGAGAGGAAAGAGGAATATGGCGTTGCGTAAAATTCTATCGGATAAAGACCCGGCGCTGCATAAGGTGTGCAGACCGGTGGAAAGCTTTGACAGTAAGCTCTATCGTTTGCTGGACGATATGAAGGAAACACTTATAGAGTCCGGTGGCGTAGGCTTGGCGGCACCGCAGGTCGGTATTTTGCGCCGTGTGGTGCTGGTCGATAACGGAAAGCAGATTTTGGAACTCATCAACCCCACCTTGGTAGAAACCGACGGGGAACAGGAAGGCCCGGAGGGCTGCTTGAGCGTTGAGGGAAAGTATGGCTTGGTGAAGCGCCCTTATTATGCCAAGGTGCGCGCGCAAGACCGAAACGGCAATTGGTTTGAAACAGACGGTGAGGAGCTGACTGCCCGTTGCTTCTGCCATGAGCTGGACCATTTGGACGGTATCCTCTATACGCAGGTGATGGAGCGCCTGCTTACCGAGGAGGAGCTGATGGCCTGCGAGGCGTAAACTTTAGGAGGAATCCTATGCGTGTTGTATTTATGGGTACGCCGGATATTGCGGCGACCTGCTTAGAAAAGATTCTTGCCGACGGCTTTGAAGTGGTCGGTGTTTATACCCAGCCGGACAGGCCCAAGGGTCGCGGTATGAAGCTGGTGCATTCGCCTGTTAAGGCAGTTGCGTTGGCGCAGGACATTCCTGTTTTGCAACCGGAACATTTTCGAGATGCGGAAACGGTGGAAGCTCTGCGTGCTTTGCAACCGGATGTGGTGGCGGTGGTAGCTTACGGGCGCATTTTGCCGCAATCGGTGCTGGACATTCCCCCGAAGGGCTGTATCAATATCCACGCCAGCTTGTTGCCACAGTATCGCGGCTCTGCCCCGTACCAATGGGCGGTGCTGGACGGCTTGACGGAAACCGGTGTTTCCGCGCAGTTTATGGTGCGCGAAATGGATGCCGGCGATGTAATTGACAATAGAAAGACCCCGATTGACCCGAACGAAACTGCCGGTGAACTGCTGGATAGATTGGCACTTCTGGGTGCGGAACTGCTGTCCGATACCCTTAGCAAGGTGGAAAGCGGCACAGCACAGGGTACCGCGCAAAACAAAGCGGATATATCCTTTGCGCCGATGCTGGATAAGTCGATGTGCCCCATTGATTTTTCCAAAACCGCGCAGCAGGTGCATAATCAAGTGCGGGGCCTGAATCCTTGGCCTGTTGCCACCGCGCAGATTGGCGGAAAGCACTTTAAGGTCTATACTACCGCAATTGTGGACAATCCCCAAAACGCACCGGCCGGTACGATTTTGGGTCTGACAAAGACCGGCCTGCAAATTGCCTGCGGAGCAGGTGCGGTGGAAATCCGCGTTTTGCAGGCGGAGGGCGGTAAACGAATGGCGGCGCCGGATTATTTCCGCGGTCATCCCCTGGAGGCGTAATATGGGCGCCAGAGAAACGGCATTAAATGTGCTGATTGCCTGTCGAAAGGACGGGGGCTGGTCCAATGGGGTGCTCAAGGCGTATATCGCGCGCGACCGATTGGACAGTCGGGATGGCGCCTTGGCAACGCGGTTGTGCTATGGCGTGATTCAAAACCGCGGTTATTTGGACTTCTACCTTGGAAAGCTCCTAACCGGAAAGGTGAAGACCTTGCATCCGGCTGTGCGTGATATTCTCCATTTGGGTCTGTATCAAATCTATCTAATGGATAAGATTCCCGAATCGGCGGTGGTGAATGTGTCTGTGGAGCTGGCAAAGAAATATTGCCGCAAGCAGAGTAACGCGGCCGGTCTTATCAATGCTGTATTGCGTAACGCGGTCCGTACAAAGGACAGTCGTGAGGAGCCGATTTCCTGGGAGGATAAATACAGCCACCCTGCTGAATTGATAAACTTGCTTAAGTCCTATGTGGGCAAGGAACGCTTGGAGCCGATGCTTAAGGCCAATAATGCAATCGCACCAATGACTGTACAGGTAAATACCTTGCGGATAACTGCGGATGCGTTGCGAGAAAAACTGCTGCAAGCGGGTGTGTGCGTACAGAGCCACCCGTGGCTTGCGGATTGCCTGGTGCTTTCCGGTACAGGCAATCCCGAATCGCTTTTCGGCTTCCGAGAGGGGCTGTTCTATGTGCAGGATGCAGCGGCAAAATTAAGCGTTCTGTGTGCTGAGCTTCAGCCGGGACAGCGCGTGCTGGATTGCTGCGCAGCGCCCGGCGGCAAGAGCTTTGCCGCGGCAATTGCGATGGCAGGGCAGGGGAAGATTGAATCCTGCGATATTTATGCACATAAAACGGCTTTGATTGAAAAGGGCGCACAGCGCTTGGGATTTGATAACATCACTGTAAAACAGCAGGATGCGACCGTATTTTGTCCCGAATGGGAAGCGCAAATGGATACGGTGATTGCAGATGTGCCCTGTTCCGGCTTCGGCATTATCCGAAAAAAGCCGGATATCCGCTATAAAAATCTAACGGAAGTGGCGGCACTTCCCAAGCTGCAGAAGCAGATACTAGACAATGTTTCGCGCTATGTAAAACCCGGTGGCACACTCTTATATGCCACTTGTACCCTAACACAGGCGGAAAATGAGGGTATGGTTTCGGAATTTCTTCGCACCCATTCCGATTTTGCGCCACAACAACTAAATCTTCCCACACCCTTTCCCAAAAACGAAAGCGGTATGCTTTCGCTGGTGCCGGGGGAATATGACACAGACGGGTTCTTCATTTGCCGTCTGCGGAGAAAGCTATGAAACACTTGAAATCGATGACCGTTTCCGAGATTGGCTGTGTGCTTCATTCAATGAATCAGCCGGTTTTTCGGGCAAAACAGGTATATACTTGGTTGCATAAGGGCGTAAAAAGCTATGAGGAAATGACGAATATTCCCAAAGCCTTGCGCGATGCTCTCGCAGAGCAATACCCCATATATGCACCGGAAGTGGTGCGCAAGCAGGAATCGCAAAAGGACGGCACAATCAAATATCTGTGGAAGCTCCATGACGGCAATTGCGTGGAAACAGTGCTGATGCGTTACCATTACGGCAATACCGTATGCATTTCCACAGAGGTCG
>JAZNGK010000041.1:0-3043 GCA_045576395.1 Faecousia sp.
GGAGCGCCAAGTGTTTTCATTCTCTTCGGTTCCCGTACGGAAAACAAAAATAAAAAGCTCAGTGCAAAGGCACTGAGCTTTTTATTGGTGACCCGTACGGGAATCGAACCCATGTTACCGCCGTGAAAGGGCGGTGTCTTAACCGCTTGACCAACGGGCCTGGTAGCGGCGACCTGATTCGAACAGGTGACATACCGGGTATGAACCGGGTACTCTACCAGCTGAGTTACGCCGCCATAATGATTTTTGATTTCATTGCTTCCGAAATCAGCTTTGTTATTATATACAGGGTTTGTCGTTTTGTCAAGAATATTTTCTGTATTGTACCGGAAATTTTTGGAGATACTGTTTTCAGAGGTGAGAAAATGGGAAAACGCATCCTTTTATTTACCATTGGTGGCGTTGGCTATGTGCTTTTGGAGCTTCTATGGCGCGGTTGGAGCCACATCGATATGTTCTTTGCCGGCGGTAGCTGTTTTTTGCTGTTGGGCAAATTAAACGCTGTGCAACCACGCCTTCCCCTTCCACTACGGGGTCTGGTGGGAGCCGGCATTATCACCATGGTTGAACTGTTGACAGGCCTGCTGTTTAACCGCAATTATACGGTGTGGGATTACCGCCACTTACCCTTTAATTTCCACGGGCAAATCTGCCTGCGCTTTTTTCTGCTGTGGATACCCCTTAGCCTGCTTGCGATGTACCTTTACAACCAAATCGACACCCGACTCAAAAGAAAGGCGTCGCCCTAGGGCGACGCCATACTTTTTTACAGCTCGCAGGTTCCAACCGTTCTGGGGAAGGGCAGGACATCGCGAATATTGCTCATACCGGTTAGGTACATAACGCAACGCTCAAAGCCCAAGCCGAAGCCCGCATGACGGGCAGAGCCGTACTTCCGCAAGTCCAGATAGAAAACCTTAATCTTCTCTCAACTGCCCCAACCAATAGTTGAAAAAATTCAAGAATAGGGTGTTTGATTTCGTTCAGAAAATATGATTTAATAAAAACACGGAAGGCGCCTCTAAAATGAAATAAAAGGAGTTGTAATTATGAATCTCGGTAATAAAATACGGGAATTGCGAAGAGCAAACAATCTCACACAAGAGCAGCTGGCAACTGCGCTGAATATTTCAGCACAGGCTTTATCAAAGTGGGAAATGGGAGCATCGTACCCTGATATGAGTATGATTCCCACACTGGCGGCATTTTTTAGGGTGTCCCTGGATGAGCTTTTCGACTTTGATGTGAAGAATGTGGATAAGGAAATCGAAGAAATTTGTTTGGAACACAACAAGTATTTCTGGAGTAATTTTGAAAAGGCGGAACGGATTCTGCTGGACGGTCTGAAGCAGTATCCTGCATCAATCCAACTGAAAACCAAATTGTTAAAATTGTATGCCTACAATGTGGACCGTGGTGATGAAATCATCAACAAAGCCTTTGAACTGGGGAGTCATGTTATCAGTGTATCTCAGGATGTTTTCTGCACCTGTCAGACGAAGGCAAATTTAATCCATGTTTATACATATTTGGAAAAAGTAAAAGGGGAAGACCACTACGAGGATATTAGAAAAATCATTGAATCCTTACCCTATATGTATCCTTATATGCTGCAAGACAAAATGCGCTTGTCGGCTTCTTATATAAAAGGCGAAGAGGGAATGAACGAAGCCAAGGATTGGAGAATTATCGAGTGGCAAGAATTGTTTCATGCCTGCTATAGATTGGCTTGTCGTTATTTTGACCTGAATGCTTATGGAAACGCAATAATTCATTTCCAAGAAAGCATAGATGTAATTGAGCGGTTTATGTATCCTAACAAGGAGGGCTGTGAGGCTTACCTTATTGACGGCACATTCTCCAATCATTCCATAACAATCCTCTATGTTGTCGCCTGTATGTTCCGTATGGGAAAAACAGAAGGACTTGACGAACTGATTGAAAAAGCAAAGCACATCTATTTCGATGCCTATGAAAATGTGGAGCTTCGGGACTATCAAGGGACAATGAACGAAATGCTGGAATATTTCACCGAAGAATACAATAAACTGGACCTTTATGAATATAAGCCCCTTGATTTAAGTGAAATTGAAAAGCGAATTGCAGAAAAGAAAGTATAACAAAAAGGAGTACGAGCATTTTTGTTCGTACTCCTTTTCTATTACAGCTCGCAGGTTCCAACCGTTCTTGGGAAGGGGAGGACATCGCGAATATTGCTCATACCGGTTAGGTACATAACGCAACGCTCAAAGCCCAAGCCGAAGCCTGCATGACGAGCAGAGCCGTACTTCCGCAGATCCAGATAGAAATCGTAATCGGCAGGATTCATACCCAGCTCCTCAATCCGATTCTTGAGAATCTCATAATTGTCCTCACGCTGACTACCGCCGATAATCTCGCCGATACCGGGAACCAGGCAATCCATCGCGGCAACGGTCTTGCCGTCGGGATTCAGCTTCATATAGAAAGCCTTAATCTCCTTGGGATAATCGGTAACAAACACAGGCTTTTTGAACACTTCCTCGGTCAAATACCGTTCGTGCTCTGTCTGCAAATCGCAACCCCAATAGACAGGATAGGCAAACTTATCGTTGCATTTTTCCAAAATTTCAATCGCCTCGGTATAGGTTACATGACCGAAATCGGAATTCATCACATGGGTCAGTCGTTCAATCAGCCCCTTATCCACAAAGGAATTGAAGAATTCCATTTCCTCGGGTGCGTGTTCCAGCACATAGGCGATGATATACTTAATCATATCCTCAGCCAAGCGCATATCATCACCCAAATCCGCAAAGGCAATCTCCGGCTCAATCATCCAAAACTCGGCGGCGTGCCGCGTGGTGTTGGAATTTTCCGCGCGGAAGGTCGGACCGAAGGTGTATATCTTACCGTATGCAAGCGCATAGGTTTCACCCTCAAGCTGACCCGAAACTGTGAGGTTTGCGGACTTGCCGAAGAAGTCCTGTGAGTAATCGACCTCGCCGTCCTCGGTCTTTGGGGGATTGCTCATGTCAAGCGTGGTAACGCGGAACATCTCGCC
>JAZNGK010000042.1:0-12432 GCA_045576395.1 Faecousia sp.
GTGCCTTACCGCTTGGCGACATCCCAATATAAGGTGTCCAACGCGGACACACAGGGGATTATAGCACGATATTTCTATTTTTGCAACTACTTTTTGAAATATACGGAAAAATCTTGGAAAATATACGCGCGCAGCACAAAAGCGGAGATTATCCTTGATTTCGGAACGGGGGTATGGTACGATTTCCTTGTAATATAACGAAACGGGGTAATCCAATGGACGAACGCAAGCAAGAGAGAAAACTCCTAAAAAAGGCGTATAAGCGCGCAAAGCGGAAGTGTGTTACGGCTTGGAAGGCGTGCAGTATTCTTTTTTTGGTATTGGTGCTGATTTTTACGCCTCTTAGCATAGCTGTCAAGCTGTTTGACAACGGGGTTTCGGCATTTTTTAACGACACTTTCTGCGAATTGGTGAACGCAGATGCAAGTGCGAGCTATTTTCAGTCGGATTTTGCATCTGTTGCGGAGCTGCAAGCTTATAAAGCGCAGATTGGTAAGCAGGTAATGGCAGAGGGCGCGGTGCTGCTGATGAACGAGAACAATGCGCTTCCCTTAGCAAATAACGCACAAGTGCGCTGCCTGTTTGACGGGGAGCTTAAGACTGCCTTGGAAAAGGTGGGCTTGGGCGTGGCGGATACCCATGGCGATGCGGCAATCGTGATGCTGTCGTGTGAAAATGGCGAAGCGGAACGGGACTTATTGCAAGCCCTGTCCGACAAAAAGCAGGCAGGCGAGGTCAAAAAAATTATCGTACTGCTTAGCGCGGAGCAGGCGCCTCAAGTGGACTTTTTGAAGGGCAATCCCTACGGCGTGGATGCGGTTTTGTGGATTGGGCAGTTGGGCATCGGTGGTGCAGATGCGGTGGCGGAGCTCCTTGTGGGCACGCTGAATCCTGCAGGCAGTTTGGCAACGACATACGGTAATGCGTTCCAGCCTGCCGATGTGCGCTATGACGGGGCGTACAGGCTTTACCAGGCAGGCATTTATGTGGGGTATCGGTACTACGAAACCCGTTATGAGGATTATGTTATGGGTACGGGCAATGCGGGTAGCTTTGTGTACAGTGAGCAGGTCGCGTACCCGTTCGGCTTCGGTTTGAGCTACACGACCTTTGCCTATTCCGATATGGCGGTGGCGTATAACGAGGAAACCGATAAATTTGCGGTAACCGTTACCGTTACCAACAGCGGTACGGTAGCAGGCAAGGAAACGGTGCAGGTCTATGCGCAAGCGCCCTATACTGCGTATGATATGGAAAACGGTGTGGAAAAGGCATCGGTCAATTTGGTAGGCTTTGGAAAGACCGAATTGCTCGCACCGGGCGAAAGTGAAACGGTAACGGTCTTTGTGGATAAGCGCGAGTTGGCTTCTTACGATGCCTATGGCGCAAAGACCTATATTTTGGACGCAGGCAGCTATTATTTAACCGTTGCCACCGATGCGCACAATGCGGTGAATAATATTTTGACCGCGAAGGGTTATTTTAAGGAATTTACCGAAAATCGTATGGATTCCGATGGCAATCAAACACTTACTTACAAATGGGAGCAGGTGGATTTTGAGACCTATGCGGCAACCCAAAACGGCACGCCCATTACCAACAGGCTCTCCTGTGCAGAGCCGAATTTGCCCCAAGGGGTGAAGTGGCTGTCCCGTCAGGATTGGCAGGGGACACTTACTATGGAGCCTGTGGCGCTCCAACCGACGGATACGGTGGTTGCGGATACGGCTGAATCGGCAGTTTCTATGCCCACAATGGGCGCGCAGAACGGGCTGAAGCTGTACGATATGATTGGGCTTGCCTTTGACGACCCCAAGTGGCAGACACTTTTGGACCAATTGGAATTTGCGGAAATGGCAACGCTGGTGCAGGACGCCTTCTGTTGGCGTATGCCTGTATCTTCGGTGCAGGCGCCGTGTGTGCGTGATACGCATGGCATACAGCTGTGCGATCAACCTGCGGAAATCGAATTTGTGTCTTGTGATGTGATGATGACTGCCTTCCATAAGGAACTGTCGTATGAGGTGGGCAAGGTTATGGGCAACAGCTGTTTGGCTTTTGATGTGATGAGCCTGTATGACGGTGTGTTTGTGTCCAATGCCGAGGACGGATTCCTGGCAGGTAAGCTCTGTTCGGCTGTGGCGCTCGGCGTTCGTGATAAGGGCGTGGATGTCGCCTTTGACGGTTGGTGCGATCGTGTTGGGCAGGCAGTATGGATGCAGGAACAGACAGCCAGAGAACGCTACTTACGCGTGGCGCAATATGCCTTTACAGAGGGCAGGGTAAATGCCTTGCAGCTTGCCTATATCCCTTGGGGTGCAAGCTGGGAAAACGGACAAAAGGGACTACTCACCGTTTTGCGCGAGGAGTGGGGCAATAACGGACGGGTCATCGCGGACCAAATACTGTCTGACCATGTTGGTGCTGTGGAGGCTGTGTTGGCAGGCGTTACCGTATACGGCACAGGACCGATTTATACCGATGCTCTATCTGCGTATAAAAACGACCCGACGGTTGTTTCTGCTTTGCGACAAGCCTGTCATTACAATCTGTATGCGCTTGCCAACGCATCGGCTATGAACGGCATGGGCGCGCATACGACCGTTCGGCTGACGGAAATTAAGGCAGTCGTTCTGTGCAGAGCGGTTGCTTTGGTGAGCGTTGTCCTGTTTGCATTTTTTACGGTTATGTGGGGCGTGGGCAGAAGAAAGTGGAAGAAGACCCAAGCTTATTTGGATTATCGGACAGCGAAGGCTGCCGCAAAGGAAGAAAAAGCAATCGCAGAGTAATGGCAAGGGGGTGAGGGCTTGCGATTTCGGAAGATATATGTGGAGATTTCCAACTTGTGCAACTTAAGCTGTGGCTTCTGCCCCGGCACCAAGCGCGCCTCCGGTCGAATGACCGCAGAGGCGTTCGCATCACTTTTGCCGAAATTGCGCCCGTACACCGAATATCTGTACTTTCATATTATGGGTGAGCCATTGTGCCACCCAAAGCTTGCGGAGCTTCTTTCGCTGGCAGAGGGCTTTCGTGTTATCCTCACTACCAACGGCACGCTCTTGCAGCAGCAAAGGGAAACACTCCTGTCAGCCGACGCGCTACACAAGATAAATGTTTCGCTACATGCCTTTGAAGCCAACGATTTGGCGATGTCTTTCGATGAATATTTGGCGGATTGCTTTCGGTTTGGTCAAGCTGTGGCAGGCGAAAAATTGGTGGTGTATCGGCTGTGGAATCAAGGGGGTGCGGATAGGCGAAATGCGGAGATTCTGTCCGTTATGGAGCAGTATTTCCCCAAGCCTTGGACACCGCAACGGCAAGGTATTCAAATCGCAGAACGGGTATTCCTGGAATACGGGGACAAGTTTGATTGGCCCGATTTGCAGGCAAAAGAGGAGGTCGGCAAGCAGTTTTGTTATGGCTTGCGCGACCAGCTTGGCGTTCTGTGCGACGGAACGGTTGTGCCTTGTTGCTTAGACCGTGAGGGCGATTTGGCATTGGGCAATCTGTTTACGCAGACAATGGAAGAAATTTTAGACACACCGAGAGCAAAGGCAATTTACGAGGGCTTTTCAAAAAAAGAGGCGGTCGAACCGCTGTGTCGTCGTTGCGGATACGCAAGAAGATTTACAAAAGGCTGAACGGTTGATTTTTGAAAAAATAATGCCGCTGATGGGTAATCAGCGGCATTTGTTTACATTTTTTCGGGGGCAGAGAAGCCGAGAATGGCAATACAGGCTTCCAAAATGTCCTTTGCCAATCCGATAAGGCTGATATAGCCTGCTTGTAAGCGCTTATCTTCTTCGGTGAGAATCCGCGTTTCGTGGTAGAACTTATTCACCGCGCCTGCTAAATCGTAAATGTAGGCGCAGATGAGGTTGGGCGCGGATGCGGTTAGGGCACTTTCCAGAGCAGGTCCGACCTTGGTGATGGACAGCATCAAATCCTTGGCGTAGCTGTTGGCAGGTGGGGCAATGGGTAGGTGCTCCCAAGCACCGTACTTTGCCAAAATGGACTTAATCCGCACAATGGTGTAGAGAATATACGGGCCTGTGTTCCCTTCAAAGGCGGCAAAACGCTCTATATCGAAGTTGTAGTCCTTGGTGGGTTGGTTGCTCAAATCACCGTACTTCAGCGCGCCCATAGCGATTTTCGCGGTGGTTTCCTCGACTTGTGCATCTTCCACGATTTGGTTTTCCACAACCTTGGTACGCACAAAATCGGTCATATCCGCAATCAGCTGTTCCAAACGGAGCACACCGCCATCACGCGTTTTGAAGGGCTTGCCGTCTGCACCGTTCATGGTGCCAAAGCCGACGTGCTCCAAGGCGGTTTCGGGGGTTACAATGCCTGCCTTTCGGGCGGCACGGAATACCTGCTCAAAGTGCAGATTCTGCCGCTTGTCGGTTACATAGAGCATTTTGTCGGGCGTCCAATCCTGCATACGCTGGACCATAGTTGCCAAATCGGTGGTGGCGTAAATGGACGAGCCGTCGGACTTGACCAGGATGCACGGCGGCATTTCCTTCTTGTCATTCTCCTCGGCTACGGGAATGACCCAAGCGCCCTCGGATTGGACAGCGATTCCCCGCGCTTTCATATCCGCAACCATAGCGGGGATGTAGGGGTCGGCATCGCTTTCGCCCAGCCATTGTTCAAAATAGACTTCCAAATTGTCGTAATTTCGCTTTAAGTCGGCAACGGATACCTGCATAATGTGCTGCCATAGGGCGCGATAGCCACGACGACCTTGCTGAAGCTCAAAGGTGGCTTGATGTGCCTTATGGGAAAATGCAGGGTCAGCCTTTTTTGCGGAGGCGGTGGGATAAATTTCCTCCAATTCGTCCACAGTAAAGGGGGCGGTTGTGGGATATTCACCCGTAAAGGTATCGTCAAAGTAGGGAAGCGCAGGCTGGCGCTCCTGCAATTCTGCGATAATAAGACCCATTTGCAGACCCCAATCGCCCAAATGCACATCACCGATGGTGTTGTAACCGAGGAATTTGTGCAGGCGCTTGAGTGCTTCGCCGATAATGGCAGGACGCAGATGCCCGATGTGCAAGGGCTTTGCCACATTGGCGCCACCGTAGTCTACCACGATGGTTTGCCCTGCGCCAACCTTTTCCACGCCAAAGTCGGGGGCAGTACGCATTTGCTGTAAATAGCTTTGCAGGAAGGCGTCGGACAGCTTGAGATTGATAAAACCGGGCATTACCGCTTCAATCATGGCAAAATCTGCTGCGTCTAGCTTCTCTGCGACCGCGTTGGCAATCACAATGGGGGCGCATTTGTACTGCTTGGAGGCGGCAAGCGCACCGTTGCATTGGTACTCACACAGGTCGGGGCGATTGGATACCGTTACGCGCCCAAAAGCGGCATCGTAACCGGCATCGGCAAACGCCCGTTGCATTTTCTCTGTAATGATATCAAGGATTTTTTGCATATTATTTCTCCTTTTGCTGTTGCATCCAATACAGGTATTCGTCGTAGGTGCCGTAGCGGTCAACGATGGTGCCGTCGGGCTGGAAGGCGATGACACGATTACAGGTGGAGGTGAGCAGTTCGTGGTCGTGGGAAGCAAGCAGGACGACGCCTGTAAATGCCTCTAAGCCCTTATTCACCGCTTGAATGGATTCCATATCTAAGTGGTTGGTGGGCTGGTCCAAAAGCACCACATTGGCGCCTGAAAGCATCATTTTCGACAGCATACAACGCACTTTTTCGCCACCGGACAAAACATCAACGCTTTTGAATACATCCTCGCCGGAAAACAGCATACGACCGAGGAATCCACGCAGATATACATCGTCTTTCTTGGCGGAGTATTGGCGGAGCCAATCCACCAGCTCCATTTTGTTGCCCTCAAAGTACTCGGTGTTGTCCTTGGGCAGGTAGCTGCGCAGGGTGGAAACGCCCCACTTCACAGAGCCTTCGTCCGGCTCCAATTCGCCCATCAGCACCTTAAACAGCGCAGTCTGCGCCAATTCGTTTTCGCCTACGAAGGCAATTTTGTCATTCTTGCCGACGGAAAAATACACCTTATCCAACAGCTTCACACCGTCGACGGTTACGGACACATCGTTCACCGTCAAGATGTCCTTGCCCAGCTCGCGTTCCGGCATAAAGCCCACGAAGGGATAGCGACGGGTGGAACAGGGCATCTCCTCCACAGTCAGCTTGTCCAACAGCTTTCGACGGGCGGTAGCCTGCTTGGCTTTGGATTTATTGGCGGAGAATCGCTGAATAAACAGCTGCAATTCTTCGATTTTCTCTTGATTCTTCTTGTTTTTGTTCCGAATCATTGCCTGCACCATCTGGCTCGATTCGTACCAGAAATCGTAGTTGCCTACATACATTTTAATCTTGCCGTAGTCGATATCGACGGTGTGGGTACAGACGGTATTTAGGAAGTGGCGGTCATGGGATACCGCAATCACCATGCCGGGGAAGTCCAGCAGGAAGTCCTCCAGCCAATTGATAGATTCAATATCTAAGTTATTGGTAGGCTCGTCGAGCATAACAATGTCGGGATTGCCAAACAGCGCCTGGGCAAGCAGGACCTTCACCTTCTGTCGGGGGTCGGTATCACCCATCATATCGTAGTGCATTTCGGTGGGAATTCCCAGCCCCTGGAGCATACGCGAGGCATCGCTTTCTGCTTCCCAGCCGTTCATTTCCGCAAATTCAATTTCCAATTCGGATGCACGCATACCGTCTTCGTCGGAAAAGTCCGGTTTTTCGTAAATGGCATCCTTTTCCTTCATCACATCGTACAGGCGTTGATTGCCCATAATCACCGTATCCATAATGGAAAAGCCGTCGTAGGCGTTTTGGTTCTGCTTTAATACAGACACGCGCAGGTCCTCAGGGATAGACACGGAGCCGGTAGTGGAATCCAGCTCGCCGAACAGAATCCGCAGGAAGGTGGATTTGCCTGCGCCGTTTGCACCGATAATGCCATAACAGTTACCGGGCAGGAACTGCAAATCCACATGTTGAAACAGCCATTGACCGCCAAATTGCATACCTAAATTGTTGACAGTAATCATCTTAAAACTCCTAAGGACATAAATATTCAGTATAATTGTAGCAGAAAATACGGAATAATCAAGGGGAATCTTTTCGATTGCGTAGCTGTAAAAACTGCCTTCTGCAAAGATTTTGCAGAAGGCAGTTTTGTTATGTTATTTGTTTAGAGAAAGGTATCGGTCGGGGATGCGGTGGCTTGCCCAATTACCCAAAACGGCAAGGGCGAAGCCCAGCACAATGGAGGCTAGCACATCTGTGGGATAGTGGACATACAGATACAGCCGGGAAAAGGCGATTAGGCCGGCAAGCACCAGCGCTGCAACGCCCCACTTTTTATGATTCAGCACGATAACGCCTGAGGCCTCAAAGGAGGCGATGGTGTGTCCGGAGGGGAAGGAAAAATCGTGCGGTCGCTCGATGAGCAGGGGGATCAGCTTGCCGAAAGTTTCGTATTGGTAGTCATAAGGCCTAGGTCTTTGACACAGTGGTTTCAGCGTCAAATTGCACAGCAACAAGCCTGCCAGCATGGCAATTCCCATGCCCAGACCCACCCGACGGGTCTTCTTGAAGAGCAGTAACGCGACTGCCACCACCATCCAGAAAATGCCTGCATCGCCCAGCACGGTAATCAGCGGCATAACGGTATCCAGAAACGGGCAGCGGAGATTGGCCGCAATCCAATCCAAAATCGGAATATCAAAGCCTTCTGCCAAAAGATTGAAAAGATTCATTTTATCTCCTCTTTTTCATGAAACACCCAGCGTTGCAGGGTCATATAGTTGATGAAATACAGCACCGTCATCACCACGGCATAGATGAATGCCCGCAGGCCGGTGGCAGCTTCGGGGATGCCCAGCAGGGTATATACCCCATGGGTCAGCAGTGCCTGTGCGACAAGCATAGGTAGCGCCAGAGCGTAGTAGCGCAGAAGGGCTTTGCCTGTGCGCACACCGCTTTGGAACACCACCGCCTTATTCATAAAGAAATGAAAGAGGCTGGAAATGAGCCTTGCGGTGGCGGTGGCAGTGGCGGTGAGGGAAAGCCCTGTCAGGCTGCCACGCAGCAACCATAAAAAAGCAATATAGCAGCCCTCGTCAAGAACCGCACTGCTTAGGGATATCAGCGTATATCGAAAGAAATATGCCAAAATCAGCTTGTAGATTCGCCAAGAATCCCGAATCATCCGAAAATGGGAGCTTTTGTTCTCCTCGATGTACACCGTGCGGATTTTAACCTCACGGAAAGGAATGTTCTTCTGCTTTAGCATCAGGAGCATATTGGTTTCGTATTCGAAGCGGTCGCCTTCAATGGCAAGCATAGCAGGCAGCTCCCTACGGGGAATGGCTCGCAGGCCGGTCTGCGTATCGGAAACAGTCATACCCACAAAGAGCTTGAAGATACCGCAGGTGGTCTTGTTGCCGAAGCGACTGCGAAAGGGCACATCCGGGTGATTAAAATTTCGCACACCCAGCGTTACAGAGCCGCTGTCCAGCATGGCTTCGGCACAGGCAAGAATATCCGACTTATGATGCTGTCCGTCGCCGTCCACGGTAATCACACCCACACCTTCCGGACGGTGAAGCAGATAATAATTCATGGCGGTCTTCAGCGCAGCGCCCTTGCCCCGGTTCACTGCATGGTGTAGCAGCGTGATTTCCGGATGCGCCGTTGCGGCATCTGTAAAATAATGGAGATTTTCCGGCTTGCTGCCGTCATTGACCAACAGAATGTCCCGGAAACCTAACTCCAAAAGCCCTTCAATGACAGCGCTTAGCTTCTCATCCGGGTCCAAAGAGGGCAGGATAATGCCGATATTGCTTAAATCAGTCATAGTTATACCTCAGTAAGAAAGCAGGCGCTCTGCTTTCAGTCCGCTGTCGGTGCGTATCAGTAAGATTTGGGCGTTGTTGACGGAGTGGTGAAGCTTGCCGTCCCTGCCAAGGCTGTCTACCTCATAGGTAACATCGCACAGGAACTTTCTCTCTCCCAAGTCGATGATATGGTTAGAGACGAAGTCTGTGATGGTATCGGACTTGGATTGACCATACTGCAACCCGTCATAGGCCTGATTGATGCGTACTTCCAGAGCGCTGCCGGGCACCAGCAGGGGCGTCAGTTGTTGCAAATTGTACATACGGGTGTCTATACGGGAGGTCAGATAGCGGGTATAGCAGTCGATGAAATTCCGACTGAAGGTATCCAGCTCCTTATGTACTGCCTCGGTGCAGTTGTTAAGATACCGGTCCAAGTCGCTCTCTTGCGTGATTTCCACAGGCTGACCGTTGGCGTCCACCGCATGCAGGTGTATCTGACCGAGAATTGGGCCGGCGGTATAGGTCATCTTGTAAGGCAAATCCATTTCGTTGTAGAAATCCTTCAAGACATGGTACGGTAGCTCTGTTTCTGTTACATAGCCTTCGTCCAGCAACACGCTGCCTGCATAGACCTGCATGGTATGGTCCACGGTGATGGTGGCTGTGTTACCCAACAGGAAGGAAAGGTCGAAGCTGTCTTGGCTAATCGCCCAGGAGGTAAAACCGTACCGTTTCTTACCATGGGGCTCCAGCTCCACCTTGCCGATGGTCTTGCCACCGCTGCGCAGCATATAGACCATGTGCGTATCGGTACATTCGGAGGATTTGCGGGCATAGGTAATATCACCGCTGAGGAATTCCGTAATCACCGCTTTGCAGGCTTCCTCGCTTTGCAGGCGGCGGTCAATGCCGGCAATCAGTTCGCCGGAACGGTCGTACACATACGCAGGTGTCAGTTCTTTTATGTAGGTATCGAGGGTGCTTTTTGTACGGGAGTCCTCGTAAGCATCTATGTAATTCCAAAATAGTCTAAGGCCAACAGCGCCAACAATCAGAAAGACCATGGCGTAGAGAATCATAAATTTCACAAAACGCGTTGGCTGCTTCACTTCACATTTATCCATTATTGGCATCCTCCTTCGGAAGCACAAGGAATGTGGTGGGAACAGGGCGGATACCGATGACGGAGGCGCAGTTATTGATATACGCGCCATTGTAATACATCAAAGAGGAAGAACCGCCGTCCAAATTGCAGGCGTTTACAGCGCCGTAATCAATCATAATTTCCGCCAAATCTGTGTAGGTGGCACCAAGGCTGACCAATTGGCGGCCGTCGATAACCAACATAAGAATGGCGCCGTCGGAGCGCTGGCCGATGGCGGTGCGGGGATTCACACCGCTGTTGGACTGCTTGACGATGTCGCCGTTGGAGACCAGCACCGGTCCGAATGCCACACCGTATCGGATATTCCGTTCACGGATGGCGCCGGGATGCAAGTTTCCTACATGCAGGATATGGTCCTTGTCAAAGCCAACAAAGCCACCCTGAATACCGCTGCCTTCGTAGTAAATCTGTCCTTCGTAGACTACTAAAGCGTCCGGCGTCTCGCCATGACCGTTGCCGTTAATATCCACAAAGCCACCGGCATTGATGGCTGCCACAGCGCCGAAATGCTCCGCCATCTCCGCAACCGTAAAGCCGCGGACACCGAATTGCTCCGGCTGGCTGCCCATAATGACCCGGGAGGGGTCTAAGACGACCATCATATAGCCGCTGTAGCCTTCGCCACTGACTTTGTCGATGATGATGCCATCACCGTCTTCATCCATAAGACCCCATTCGTCTGCTCCGGCGCCGGTTTCGGATTGATTACCGGAGGGGTCAGAGGGAATGACGATGAGGGAGGTGTCTGTGTCTGCATATTCCTCTTCCTCGCCATTGGCTTCAATGGCGGCAATCTCTTCAGGTGTAAAGAAAAGATTCGCAAGAAAACCCACAGCGCTGGTCTCCCGTACGGATATAACGAAGAGGTCCCGGGCGGTGGGAGAGGGTCCCTTTGCCAAAATGAACATCACACCGTACAGCATGGACACCAGCAGCACCACCGTTTCCAACAGTACGAGCAGGGATTTGCCAAGTATCTTTAAGGCAGCGGACAGCCACCGCTTTTGCCGGGACTGTTCGGGACATTGCGTATTTGTCGGTTTTATAGTTACCACCTGCGATTCTGTGTTTTTTATAGTATAGCAAATTATGGACAAAAAAGAAAGTCCAAAAAAGAATCTCCTCTGCGAACGCATGGTTTTCTCTTGCAAAAAATCTGCCACCTGCAAATGCAGGCGGCAGTCTTTTTATTTGTTTTGTCTGCGGCGAACTATGGCGTTGTAGATTGCCAAGCCGCCAAGACTCACAATGCCGGTAATGCCGTACAAGATTACGGCGCTCCAGTATTGACCTTCTCCCAGCAAATGACCGCCAAAGGTGGAGGAGACCACCGATGGAATCCGGGCGATAAGGGAGATAATGAGAAAGATAGAGAACTTGATGTCGGTCAAACCCACAAAGTATGTCAGAAGGTCCTTGGGTGTGCCGGGAATGAAGAATACAAGGAAAACAAAAAGATTCCGTTTCCGGTCAGTGTTGATAAAGGAAAGCTGATTGATCTTCTCCCGGGAGATGAAAATCTCCACCATTTTTACACCAAAACGCCGGGTCAGCGCAAAAACAAGGCAGGACGCAATGGCAACGCCGGCATAGCACAGCAATGTGCCGGTCAGCGGTCCAAAGGCGTAACCGGCGGCGCTTTCCACCAATTCACCGGGGATCAGCGCAACAAACACCTGCAGGATCTGCAAAAGCAGCAAAACCGCCCAGCTGAGCATACCGAAGGATTGAATGTAGTCGCGAAAAGCCTCTTGAGAAAAGGATGCCAACCATTGCCACACAAACAGTGTGATCAGCGCCGCAAGGAGCAATACTGTGCCCAGAGAGATGCCTGCCAACCATTTGCGGCGGCGGTCATAATTCTGATTTTCTATATTCGGCATAGCATACCTCCCCCTCCTCCAAAAGCGTTGCACATTGTCTGTCGGGCATATTTTATTTGCCGGGGCCGGCGGTATTGGAGCCGTCGCCTACAAGTCCCAGCTCCATGGCAAAGTTCTCACGCATTTTGTACTTAAGCACCTTGCCTGCTGCATTCATGGGGAAGGCATCCACAAATTTGACGTACTTAGGCACCTTATGGCGGGCCATGCTGGCCTTGATAAAGTCGATCATTTCTTCTTCTGTTACAGAGCCGGACTCCTTGAGAATGATTGCCGCAAGGGCTTCTTCACCATAGCGCTTGTCCGGCACGCCCACGACCTGCACATCCTTTACGCCGGGGTGGGTGTAGATGAATTCCTCGATCTCCTTGGGGTAAATGTTCTCACCGCCGCGAATGATCATATCCTTCAAGCGGCCGGTAATGCGGAAATTGCCCGCTTCATCGTAGCAAGCCAAATCACCGGAGTGGAGCCATCCTTCGGCATCTACGGTGTCGGCGGTGGCTTGGGGCATTTTGTAGTAACCCTTCATGGTGTTGTA
>JAZNGK010000043.1:0-1851 GCA_045576395.1 Faecousia sp.
TAATAATTAAATCGTCAAAACTCAAAATTCCTTCCGCTGTATAGCGGCCGCGTACTTTTTTTACCAAACCGTCCAACAATTGGTAAACTGTCAAAATTCTTTCTTGAACCGTCGGATCCGCTGCAGCAGAAAAATGTAATAAACGCTGTGCCTCTAGGGCACTTTCTTCGTCCCAATTTTTGGGAATAGAGTGAACCGCCACTGTTTCTTCTTCCGCCGCTACTTCCCGAGTGCTGAGCCACTGAGCCGATGCCAAAAAACGGCGGGCTGCCTGCTGTAGAGCCAGCTCAACAGCTCTGGGTTTTTTATTTTCTTCCAAAAATTCGCAAGCAAGCTCCGTCGCCCGTGCAGCTGAAGTGCCAAGCACCTGTATCAATTTATCTTTTTGGGCAAAATAATCGTATTGCTCTATTTTTCCGCTACACATTTGGCTGGCACATTCTTTTAACTCAGCCAAAGTAACATGCGGTAAAATTTCTTTCCAGATATCTGCGCGTTGCGCCTGCAAACCTAATTCTTGGTCTAAAAAGTGATTCCATTCCGCTTCAAAAATGGCTTTTGCCAGCGGACCGCGATCCACCTCTGCATTAGGTGGCAACCCCGCCTCCAACGGATAAGAACGTAAAATTTCGGAACAAAAGGAATGGATCGTGCCGATAGAGCTTCTGTCCAATTGATTCAGCGCCTCTTCCGTCCGTTGCCGTATTGTTTCCTTTGGGACAGAAAAATGGGTAAGCAGGATCTGCAGTGTTTCATCTTGCATATCACCCGAAAGAGAACGTAAAATAGCCTGCAATTTACTGATGAGGCGCGTTTTAATCTCGGCTCCTGCTTTTTCCGTAAAAGTGAGTGCCACCATGCGCGAGGCCGCCACCCCCTGTGCCAAAAGCGCAAAACAAAGGCGGTCAATGAGCAGCGTGGTTTTGCCGGTACCGGCACCGGCCTCTACCACCATGTTCACATTCAGATGCGTGCGTACACGGAAACGGTCTTCCGTCAACATACTCATTTTTTGACCTCCTGCAAAGCCTGAAATTCTTTGGCATGGCGTGCACGCAATAAACTGCGGAAACTGTCTTTGCGGCAAATGGCACTATACGGACAATATTGGCAGTGTTCCGAAGGATTTATAAAGAAACAACCAGAAGAAATAAAACTCATAAGCAAACTAAAAAAACCGGACGCCCGAACCGAAATATTTTCAAATTCATCTTGGGATAAAGTTTGCCGGGCATATCCTTTGTTAATCCCCAATAGGGCTGCCCCGTCTGCCTTCAAACCTTGGGTTTGCTTCTGTCCTTCCGCTAAAATAAGATAAATACACGGTTGTAAAATAACCTGTTTAAACATGCTACTTGCTATGGATTTTTTTCCGCTAAGGCTGGACTTGTAAACCAACACCCGAAATCTTTTTGATTTTTCATCTATGTCAATGCGGTCCACAATGCCTTTTAATTTAATAGACAATGTGGAAGAGGGAGCATAGACCTTTTCAAAAAATGTTTCAAAAATTTGGGGCACCAAACCATCTAATTCCAGCGCATCTTTTACCGCAAAATCGGATAATTTTTCATAAATATCTTTTAAAATTAACTCCCAAATAACCGGATAAATGCCAAACCATTTATAGCTGTTTTTATCATAATGATTTTGCAAACTTTCGCGCATGCGCTGCGTAAGCGCCGAGTCAAACAATTGCCCCGTCATTCCCTCCCGATACAGACGCCCGTAATAGTCCATTAAAACTTCGTGATATATATTGCCACGCAAATGGGCCGCCAGTTCGCTGCGGCTGAAGATATCTTCTTTTTCGCGCAATCCAAGACCTTTGGATAAAAAATATTTCATAGG
>JAZNGK010000044.1:0-4173 GCA_045576395.1 Faecousia sp.
GGTGAGTGCCGGGGGGGCGCCCCGCCCGCCGCCGGCGGCGGAGCCAAGGGAGGGGAGCGGGTGGCCGCGATCGGCGAGCGAGGAGAGCGCGCCGTCGCCGACGAGAGCGCCGAGTATCGCAACAGGACTGCGGCACCAAAAATCCCACACCCCTTTTGGGGTGTGGGATTTTTGCACCACGATTGAGAATCGAACTCATCTAAATACAACCTGCCGGTGGCAGGTTACTTCGACCATTGCAAACACGGGTCGATACCTATATTTTTCCCATAGCCAACTTATTCACAAATATCAAAATTATTTCTTACATTTGGACATTGAAAATCCCCACAGGCTTTACACGCATCGCTATTGTGCGTTTCCAAACAACACAACATATAATCACATTCATCACAGCAACATTCAACAAGGTTTCCCAGCATATCCATATGTTGCCCATTGCCGAGGCAATCACAACCACCATTCCCCGGAGTTAAAACTATCCCCGTAATATCAATAATCATCCTTTCCCTCTCCATTCTTTGCAATTCAACAATAATATACACTATATAGACACTATTTGCAACCAATTGTTTGAAGATAATGTTTCCTGTACAATATATACAAGCAGTTGTATTGGGAGGGCAAATTATGGCTGAACCTTATTTGAAATATCGCACCCGTTTCACTTCCTCGTTAAAAAACGAGCTAATGCCTTTATTTGATGAACTTGCAAAGAAAAGCAGAATCCCCAAAAGTCGGTTGCTCGACGAAGCAATCGAAGATTTGCTCAAGAAACACGGCATTTCCATTCCTAAAGCTTCCAAGGATTGATATACCCATAAATGCAAAGCAGATGCCCTGTTGGGGCATCTGCTTTTTGTTATAAAATGAAATACACTATCTAAACGAAGGAATAAATGCCTTGTCGCTTGCGGTTGCCTCCTGGGTAAAGCCTTGCAGCTCGTTCAAATACATCCAACTAAGCACCGCTTGGTACTCCTCCTCCGTTACCCGTCTGTCCAAGGGGGCAGGCAGTCCCGACATGGGCGTATATTGGCGCATTAAGCTCACCAGCACCGTTCCCGACGCAAAAGCATCGCCAATCCAATCCAGCACCTTCAGCGAGTTTTCCACCTGTCCGGGCAGAATCAAATGGCGAATTATTACGCCCCGAACAAGTCGCTGTCCTTGCCATTGCATCGGACCGACCTGCTCTACCATAGCCTGTATTGCCTCTGTCGCGACCGCATAATAATCCTCCACGCCCGACAGCGCCAACGAAAGCTTATCGTCTGCATACTTCATATCCGGCAGGTAGATATCCACCAGGCCGTCCAGCGCGTGTATGGTGTCCACCGATTCATAGCCACCGCAATTATACACAACGGGCACCGGTAATTTCGGTTGCAAAGCAGGCAAAATCGTCGGCAAATAGTGCGAGGGCGTAACCAAATCAATATTCTCTGCACCTTGCGCAAGCAAATCCTCCATCGTACGACGCAACAAAGCCGCATCCATAGGCGTTCCCGTAGGCGTTTTGGAAATCTCGCGATTCTGACAAAACCGGCAGCCTAAGTTACAGCCACCGAAAAACACCGCGCCACTACCGCCTGTTCCTGCCAAGGCAGGCTCTTCCCACTTATGAATCATCGCTTTTGAAACCAATGCCGTAGCAGGCGCTCCGCAATAGCCTAATTCCCCCGCCGTTCTATTCACCCTACATTCCCTTGGGCACAGGATACAAGCATCGTAGTTCATAGAAAATCCCCTTTGTTTATTGACAGGATTATAGCATATCTGCGCACAAAAAGCCACTGTAACAAAAAATTCATTTGCTATTCCTGCCACTTTGGCGTATAACTATATTAAATTAGGAGGTGCGTTATGATAAAACCATCTGTTTTGTATCGGCAGGCCGGAGATGCTTTACAACAGCCTGCCTACAACCCCAAAAAATTGGTGCTGTTACATACAGCCGTCGCATTGGGCTGTTCCTTGCTGGTAACGGCACTCGATTATTTGTTAAACCTGCAAATTGCCGCCACCGGCGGTCTGTCCGATATGGGTCTGCGCATCACTTTGTCCACAATTCAATATATATTGAACCTTTTTGTTATGGTTGCGTTGCCCTTTTGGGAGATTGGTCTTCTCTTTGCATCGTTACGCTGGGCAAACGGTGAGAATGCCACAGAAAAAGACCTGCTACAAGGCTTCCGTCGATTCGGCGCCATTCTTGGTATAAGGCTCCTGCAAGGCGTCCTGTTCTTCCTTTTGGGGATTGTTGTTTCTTATATAAGTGCCGCCATTTTTATGCTAACGCCCTTTGCTGCGCCTATGATTGCGATTATGGAGCCGATTCTCCAATCTCCTGCGCCGGAAGAGCTTATCACGCCGGAGTTATTTGCGCCCGTTATGGATTCCTTCATTCCGCTGTTGATTCTCTTCAGTGTCCTCTTTCTTGCCGTTGCCATTCCGGTCTTCTATCGGTTGCGATTTTCGGAATTTGCCGTTTTGGAAGGCAACTCCGCCACAAAAGCGCTGGCGCACAGCATCCGCCTTACCCGTAAAAAAAGTCTCCGGCTTTTCAAGGTGGACCTGCATTTTTGGTGGTTTTATTTGTTGCAGGCGCTATGCTTGGTTGTCTGCTACGCAGATATCCTGCTTACAAAGCTGGGCGTTTCTCTGCCCCTTTCGGAAGACGGTAGCTTTTTCTTGTTTTATGTATTGGGGACTGTCGGACAGGGCGTGCTGTTATGGCTGTGCCAAGGCCGTCGACTGACGACCTACGCTTTGACCTACCAAGCCTTTGACGAAACGCCCGAATTATCCCTGCCTACCGCCATCGTGCAGGATATATAAGGAACTTTCGCTGTTTTTGTTCTCTGTGTCAAAACTTTTATCAAAAAATGCCACTATTTTTACAATTCGGCTACTTTACAAAGCAAAACGCTTATAGTATAATGATAGCGTATAGGGTCAATTCGGCCTTAAGAAAACTGTCTATTTTGCTGCGCAATGCAGTAACTAAAATTGGAGGAAATTACCATGTCTGTAAAAGTTGCAATTAACGGTTTTGGCCGTATCGGCCGTCTGGCTTTCCGTCAGATGTTCGGTGCTGAGGGTTTTGAAGTTGTTGCCATCAACGATCTGACCTCTCCTGCTATGCTGGCTCACCTGCTGAAGTACGACTCCACTCAGGGTAATTACGCTGCTCAGGGTCATGTTGTAGAAGCCGGTGAAGACAACATTGTTGTAGACGGCAAGAAGATTACCATTTACGCAAAGGCAAATGCCGCTGAGCTGCCCTGGGGTGAGCTGAATGTAGATGTCGTGCTGGAATGCACCGGTTTCTACACCTCTAAGGCTAAGGCACAGGCACATATCGACGCCGGTGCTAAGAAGGTTGTTATCTCTGCTCCCGCCGGCAACGACCTGCCCACCATCGTTTACAATGTTAACCACGAGACCCTGACCAAGGAAGACAACATCATCTCCGCCGCTTCCTGCACCACCAACTGCTTGGCTCCCATGGCTAAGGCTCTGAACGACCTGGCTGCTATCGAGTCCGGCATTATGTGCACCATTCACGCTTACACCGGCGACCAGATGATTCTGGACGGTCCCCAGAGAAAGGGCGACCTGCGTCGTAGCCGTGCAGGTGCAATTAACATCGTTCCCAACTCCACCGGCGCCGCTAAGGCTATCGGCTTGGTTATCCCTGAGCTCAACGGCAAGCTGATTGGCGCTGCGCAGAGAATTCCTACCCCCACCGGTTCTACCACTATTTTGAACGCTGTGTGTGCAAAGTCTGTTTCCGTTGACGAAATCAATGCCGCTATGAAGGCTGCTGCTACTGAGTCCTTCGGCTACAACACCGACGAAATCGTATCTTCCGACATCATCGGCATGCGTTTCGGCTCTCTGTTTGATGCCACTCAGACCATGGTCTGCAAGCTGCCCGACGGCAAGACACAGGTGCAGGTTGTTTCTTGGTACGACAACGAGAACTCCTATGTTTCTCAGATGGTTCGCACCATTAAGCACTTCTCCACTTTGCTGTAATTGCTTAACTGAACATAATAAAACTGCCGACCCTTTGGTCGGCAGTTTTTTATTGGCTTTTTACTCCAAAATCAGCTTGAACGCGCCGTAAACGCCGGCATCGTTTCCAAGGCTTGCCAGATTGAATTC
>JAZNGK010000045.1:0-5286 GCA_045576395.1 Faecousia sp.
CCCTGCCACCGCATCCGTGCGTACCGTGGGTAGTGAGTACACCCCCGGTGAGGCAAAGAAGGAGGAGAAGACTGCCAATGCTATCATTATGGGCGGTTCTTTCCAGATGGACCGCGTAATTCAGAACACCGCCGGTGCCGCTGATGAGATGGCGTTCCAAGCGGAGCAGAAGATTAAGGCAACCGCCAACTATTTCCACAATTTGGTGATTAACGGCACCGGGGCTTCCACAGGTGAGGGTTATGTTACCGGCACCTTTGATGGCTTGAAGAAGCTGCTCAGCGGCACCGCCAATGAGATTACCAGCCAGGTGAGTCTCAAGACCTCTGCTGAGCTGGATGAGAACTACAATGCGTTCCTGGACGAAATGGACAGCTTCATCAGTACCCTTGACGGTACGCCCTCTATGCTACTAATGAACAGAGCAATGCTGGTGAAGCTGCGCTCGATTGCCCGTCGCGCCGGTTATTATGAGAGAAGCCAAGACGATTTCGGTCGTACGGTGGAAACCTATGCCGGTGTGCCTATGGTGGATATGGGTCAGTACTATAACGGCACTTCCATAGAGGATGTTGTATCTACCGATGAGACCGGTAAGACCGCTATTTATGCGGTTTCTCTGGGTCTGGACGGCTTCCATGGCATTTCTCCCATGGGCGACGGTGTGGTGCAGTCTTATCTGCCCGACTTGAATGCCCCCGGCGCGGTCAAGACCGGTGAAGTGGAACTTGTGGCAGGTGTGGTATTGAAGAATACCCTGAAGGCCGCCGTGCTTAAGGATATCGCCATTACCAACGCCGGCTAATCTCGGAGGCGCTGCCTATGGTGGACTATGATTTTTATGTAAACCAATACCTGGGCAGCGCCATTCCGGAAAAGGCATTTTCCGGTGTGGCTGCTCAGGCAGAACAGGTGCTGAACCGTTTCAAGCAGGCCTATCGGGTGAAGTCCTCCGGTCTGGAGGCGGAGTCTATGGCCATTTGCGCTATGGCGGAAAGTCTTTGGCAGAACCGAAATAAGGGTTTGACTTCTGCCAGCATTGGCAGTGTATCTGTGCGGTATGAAACCGACAGAAATGCCCTGCGCAGAGAGCTTTATGACAAGGCCAGCATCTATTTGGACATCTACCGGGGGGTGGGTTAATGCCAATCTCGGCTTTGGATAAGCTGCAAGCATGGCTTTCCGCTTATCCCCAATGGGAGAATTGTCCAGCGAATATTTGTGTCCTGCCCAAGGGGATGGAGGAAACCTCCCGTCGGGAAGATGTGCTTGGCAACACTTTGGTGGGGTGCCGATATTATGTAAATCTGTTCTGGGAGATGACAGGACAGGGGAACGACGCAGAAAATGCAGGGCGACTGCTGGATTTTCAGCATTGGGTTCAGCAGCAGAGCGCAGAAGGTTTGGCGCCCTGTTTTGGAGATGTACCTGCTCAAGAGAAAATACGGGCAGAAAAAGGCGGCCTGACCCCGGGCGCCCAGATCGTAACATACACAGTAACGCTAATTGCGGATTTTATGAAAGTATATGAGGTGAACTAGACATGGCGAAAATCGAAAGAAAGTATTTGGCACATTTTATCAATACCGCAGGGGATGCTACCGCGGTTTATGAACGGCTGGGAAAGGATTTGGAGGAATTCTCTCCCGAACTGTCGGCGCAGGTGGATACCAAGAAGAACATTTTGGGTGAAACCTCCGTTCTCATTTCCGGCTATGAAAAAACAGCCGGTGTAGAGCCGTTCTATGCAGAGGAAGGCTCTGCGCTGTTTGCGCGGTTGCAGGAAATCATCGACGATGGCTTGGTGCTGGATGATTTGAAGGCGGATGTGGTGGAGGTCAAGCTGTGGGAGGCTACCCAAGGCAATACCTACCCTGCCATTCGCGAGGAGGTTATCATTGAGGTTACCAGCTACGGCGGTGATACCACCGGCTATCAGATTCCTTTTACCCTGCATTTTACAGGCAATAAGGTAAAGGGTACCTTTGATGTAACCAGCAAAACCTTTACAGCAGAGACTTAAGATAACGGGGAGGGTCCTTGACCCTCCCAAAAGGAAAGAAAGGACTACTTATGGAGAAAATTTCATTTGACAGTGGTATAAAAACCTACAAAATAAACGGTGTGGGGGTGTTGCGTTTTAATCCGGGCGACCCCAATGTATACGCCCGCTTTTTGGAGGCGGCAGACAAGCTGCAGGAGGTGGAAGCTGCGCTGGTGGAGGAGGCGAAAAAGCTTCCGGAAGCCGACGGCGCAGGCGTGGTGCAGCTATTAAACCGGGCGGATAAGGAAATGAAGCAGATTCTCAGCTGGGTGTTCGGTCAGGAGAATGATTTTGACAAGATTCTCGGCGGCGTGAATCTGCTGGCGGTAGCCGACAACGGTCAGCGTGTGGTGAGTAATCTGTTGGAGGCATTACAGCCGGTGCTGATTGCCGGTGCGGAGCGATGCGCCCAAGAAAAGGTGGATAGCGCGGTAGCGAAGGCAAAGAGCCGTCGAGGTGGCGCGCAGTGAGCCCGTGGGAGTTGCCGACTCAGGCGGTGTTCGGTGGAGAGGTCTATGAAATACATACGGATTATCGAGATGTTTTGGAGATTTTTTCCTATTTTGAGGACCCCGATTTACCGGATTACTTAAAATGGCGGATTGCTGTGGCGCTCTTTTATGAGCCAATGCCACAGGCGCATTTGCAGGCGGCTATGGAATTTTTAGCGCATTTTCTGACAGGTGGCGGTGCGCAAGGGGAAAAGCCTGCACCGAAGCTGCTGGATTGGGAGCAGGATGCCGCAGTCATTGTCGCAGAGGTGAATAAGGTGGCAGGGCAGGAGATTCGGGCGCTACCCTATGTCCATTGGTGGACCTTTCTTTCCTGGTTTCACAGTATTGGCGAGGGTCAGCTTTCCACGCTGGTGGGGATACGGGAGAAATTGCGTAGCGGTAAGAAGCTTGAGCCCCATGAAAAGGCGTATTACCAAACCCATAAGCACGCGGTGGACTTAAAGGTGCGGTATAGCCGTGAAGAGCTGGCAACCCAAGAAAGACTGAAAAAACTGCTGGGGGAAAAATAAGAGAACAGATTGCCCCTATGGCTGTCCATAGGGGCGCATTTTAGGTAGGTGAGTAGATGGCAAATAGTGAACAAGTAATTTATGTGAATATGCATACAGACGGAATGGAGTCAGCGGCAAAGGATTTAGATGATGCGTTGCTGGTACTGCGGCTCGCTTTCGGAAAGCTCAAGGCGGCAGTTCATCACGCGGTAGCGCCCCTTGGGGCGGTGTTTATTCCGATGGTGAATCGAGCGGTGTGGGCAACCACGCGATTGGTAAAGGCTGTGGGAAAGGTCATCTATGCGCTGTTTGGTTATGGCAGTGCCGCAAAAAGCACAACGAAGGCACAGGAACAGCTGTCGCGTGCCAATGAGAAGGTAAAGCGTTCGCTGATGGGGTTTGATGAGGTGAATCGGCTGAGCGCAAATAGCGGTGGCGTAGGAGAAAGCTTGCTCACAGATACAAGCGCAGATACCCTTACGCCCCAATTGCAGGCGGTGGTGGATAAGATACTGTCTTTAATTGCGCCCTTGAATGCAATCGACTTTGCGCCGGTGGTGGCGGCATTTGGACGGTTGAAAGAGGCAATTGCACCCATCAGTCAGGCGTTGTTCGCGGGATTGGAGTGGGCGTGGTTTAATCTGCTGGTGCCGTTGGCAGCGTGGACCATTGAGGATTTGCTGCCGGCATTTTTGGACACCCTGAGCAGTGCTTTGGGTGTGCTGAATGAAGTGATTGTGGCGTTTCAACCGTGTGCGGATTGGCTGTGGGAGGATTTTCTTAAGCCACTTGGGATATGGACGGGTGAAAAGATTATCGCGACATTGGGCTGGCTGCGGGAAAAGCTGGACGGCATCAGCGTTTGGGTTTCTCAAAATCGAGAGCTGACCCAAAAGCTTGTGCTGGCGGCAACCGCCATCGGTCTTGTAAACGGTGCGCTGGGCAAGACAATCGGCTTGACAGAGGGGTTATACAATCCCATTTCACTGGTGTCCGGCGGTGTGAAGGCGCTATGTGCCGCAATTGTGCTGTTGATTGCCAATTGGGACAGCGTAAAAGGGGTTGCCACAAATGTTTGGACCTCTGTGCAATCCGCGTGGCAGGGCGCTTCCCAATGGTTTGGAGGGAATGTTTTTACACCCTTAAAAAATGGCTTCAAGGGCATGGTCAACGGGATTATCGGGTTTCTCAATGCTATGATTGCGGGAATTATCAGCGGAGTCAACGGGATTGTGAACGCGGTGAATAAGCTGAGCTTTGCAGTGCCGGACTGGATACCGGGCATTGGCGGCAAAACCATTGGCTTCAACTTAAAGCCGGTGAATACACCCAAAATCCCGTATCTTGCTCAAGGTGCGGTATTGCCTGCCAACAAGCCGTTTATGGCAGTGGTGGGCGATCAACGAAACGGTACCAATATCGAAGCGCCACTTACTACAATTCAAGAGGCGGTGGCGATGGTTATGGGGGACCAAACCGCGGCCATTCTCTCCGGCTTTGAAGCCTCGGTGGGCGTACAAAGGGAGATTTTACAGGCGGTTTTGGGTATCCAAATTGGCGATGATATTATTGGACAGGCAGTATCCCGTTATCAGCGGAAGATGGCTGTGGTAAATGGAGGTGTGCTATGAGAGCAACCACGGATTTGTTTTTAATTGACGGACAGCCGATGCTGGTGCCCGATGCGGATATGGAAATTTCCCTGGAGGACATTGATGCTTCCGATTCCGGACGGGACGAAAGTGCGGTGATGCATCGTTTTGTGGTGCGCCGTGGGGTTGGGAAATGGACCTTCTCGTATGCCCGTATGACAAAGCAGGAGTATGGGTATATGGAGAGCCTGTTTGCAGGCAAGGACAGCTTTCAATTTACCTGTCCCTCCTATGTGAATCCTGCGCAGTCGACGGTGAAAACGGCTTACCGCAGTAAGCATGGGATTTCTTGGCGTTCGGTTATCACAGGGGAATTCCGCAATTATCAATTCAGCATTATTGAGTGCTAGGAGGTGGCCCGGTGTTAAAAAATTTAATTGTGCTTTCCGACGGGACGGAGATTTTCTCCGGTGAGGGAACGGTGTATGCACTGCAAAGCGCAACCATTACCCAACGGGTCAACGCAGGAACAGAGCTGACGCTTGGGTCGGTCTGTGCCAATATGCTGGAGGCGACGCTTCTTACACCGGCAGGTGGATTGGCAATTACCACCGGGCAGGAGCTGACACTTTATAAGGTAGACG
>JAZNGK010000046.1:0-21608 GCA_045576395.1 Faecousia sp.
TAGAGATCTCGCAAGCGTTATCCTCATGCCAGTAGGTGGAAATATGATGCACCTCCGGGGGCTGGGCGTGTCCGTCCCAGGCGTTTGACGGGAAATTCACCTCCATTTTTCCGTCATACATCTCTTTGTAGGTTGCGGTATCGTTCTCCATTCGGTGTAAGAAGTATTTCAATCGTTTCATGGACATTCCTCCTTCTGTGTCGCAAACGATCATATCTCCGGGGATAATGACCGTAACGGTGGGTTTATCCTGTGCCAATTTGTGTGTGCCGGTGATGTCAAAGCCGATGTCACCCTGATAGTAGATGGAACTGTTGTCCGGGATGGGCGGCATGTTGGGGCATCTGGGGTCTTTAATCGACATGGGCCCGTCATACATCTCGACATAGGTCTGGGTGTTGTAGTCCATTCCCAGCATGATTCTCGTTAAGCGTTTCATTGGACATTCCTCCTTTTGGATGAATTTTCCGTTGCCGCTTATATTTAAGGCGTTTTCCACGAAAAACAAAAAAGCACCCTTTCGGGTGCAAAAAGGCCAAACTGGGCCTAAAACAAAAAGCACACCCGAAACCGGATGTGCCGCTGACACAATTGTTTATGAACGCGCTTCTTGCGAGGCAACAGTACAACATCCGGCAAATATAAGCTTTGTCATAACAATCGCCTCCTTAGACTAAATTTTATGAAACAATCATACTATAGGCATTGGGAAATGTCAACACCTTCCAGAAAAACAATCTATCAAAAATGCACCCACGTTCTCAGCCTGCTGCAATGTATAAGCGTCCAAATAAAAACGAGAGGCACAGCCAACCCCTTAGCTGCACCCCTCAAAAAGGACACCCTTATTTTACCCCACTCTCAAAAACTTGTCAAATCTTAGAGGCTGTTTTTGAAAATTTATTTTTGTACGGAAAACGACAGCAATATTTTTGCAGATCAGCCTTAACCCAGCTCACCCACAAACCAAGAATTTCTGAACAGAGGGACAAAACCGTGATTCGCGTGAAACACGCTCACACAGTTTTGTCCCTCTTTTTCTGCACCGTTCTGTTCGGCAATTCCGTCGGGGGCAAAATCCCCTCACAGAACCCCTCTGCTTTTATGATTTTTTCGCACCTGCAAATCACTGCACTTGAGCACATTTCTGTATGTTTGGCATCCGATTGAGCAGCAGCAAAATTTGATCTCTATGAGGTTTTGGGAAAGTTCATAGATTCTCGATTTTTGCACCGAAAACCACACACCCCAAGAGGTCCTCCAGCTCGCAAATTCGGATGGTTGTTCGTCCGTTTTCTCCCCAGTTGGCGACAATGCCACAGGCCATATGCTCAAAATCATCGTCCCTAAAAAAGATGCCCTTTAGGTTGTTGATAATGACATTGATAGCCCGGTTGGAGGTATCCCAAACCTTTGGATTGTTGCTGCCTCTGGGGGTTGTTATTTCGATCATTACAAATGCTTTCTTAAATTTGGGAATGCCGTTTTTGCTCTCTTCAAAGATTGCTTTGTGGATCATACTGATCCAATGGTCTTCCACTGCCGCTGTAAGCTCCTTCAGCCCCGGCAGCGGCTCGTTGATCGTTAAGGTTACGATCCTCTTGTTTTGTGAGGTCGCTGGTGCGGCTACTTCCGTTGTCGGCTTCTTTGCTGTTCCGTATTGCTCGTAGTCGTATATGGCCGATAGCAGCTGGCTGCGCAGCCGTAGTGTCCAATCATATGCTTTTCGCAGGTTCTCAATATCCGGAGCTTCCTGATATAAAAGCTTTTCAATCCTGGCTAACGACTTCGTCAAGTTTAAACACACGCACATTCACCCTTTCCGACGAGACTACATCTTGATACATTTCAAGAATGGGGCGGTCGTCCTTTCGCATGATGATGGTAAAATTGATTCCTGGCGCACCAACATCGGATTTAAGTGCCAGTTCGTTGTGTGTTTTAACTGCTGAGAAGAAATACACCAGTTTCAGCAGATCGTATGCTGGATTTATGAAATAGCGAGCGGGCCATTGCTCGATATCCCCTTGCTGAGGATCGCGCAGTCGCGTACCACCTCCAATAGTGTGCGTAATAACCAATTCGTCTTGATAAATTATTTTCAGATCCTTACCAAGCCGCGACGGAGTGGTAAGATAAACACGCTCATACTGGGTCCGCAGTTTAATAGGCGATCTGGAAAACCGAACCGGTTTATTTCGCTCGGTATAGTGGTTGTCTAACAGACTTTTTCTGTTCCACATAGTCTGCCGAATAATGTTCTCAGCGATCAACTCCCGCTTGTCGTCGTCGCATACGAGGATCATCCCGTCAGCCTTTGTTTCATAGGAGCCGTAGTGTGTGTAAAACAGCGAGCTTTCTGCTCGCACCTGCCATTCTACGCACCCATTGCCGATATCATATACGGCATATTTCTTGCCATAGGCCAGCAGCATTCCAAGAAAGCGGGTGGTAGATAAGATCCCAGGAGCAATTAACCGCCAACAGGCAGAGGGGATGAAGTGGGGGCTTTCACTTTTTGGAATCTCTCCTGTAATACGAACACCGTTTTTGTTTAACAGTGCAGCCATCCTGGACACCTGTAAAACGCGCTGTTTGGTTTGTCCGGAGCCACCCAGTGTAACCAATGGTTTTTGACTTGCAGTTAAAATTCTGCCTTTTTCCAGAATGCTCACAACATTGTCTTTGCTTTTGGAAATATAATTATCCCTTGTTAAAGGGCGAAACAGATAGGACATTTTAACCATATCTCCGGTATTTTCTGTGTCAATCACCTTCAAACAAGTCTCGTAGTCCAAAATTTGAAACAGGGCAAGATGGTTGATCAGTTTTAGTTGGCACGGGGCTTTATATCGTACTCTCAAATACATCCTCCTTATAAAAAATAGGTGATACGACTGGGCTGTGGCCGGTTCGTATCACCTAATATTTTGACTGATTCCCCCTGAAGGCAACCACCCCCTTATGTGTTTTGGAGATTTATTTACTTACAGATCGGGATAGTTTCCCATCACATAACCAATAAATCGTTCCGTATAGATACGGATGTACTTTTGCTTGATGCCGATATTTGCACCAAAGGATGCAAAGGGCTGACGCCCTTCCGCAATCAGCTGGGACAGTTGCCGGGGTGACACATCCAAATACTCAGCTGCCACTTCCAGCGGGATATGATTGGGATACTTTTCACGGAGCATATCAGCTGTTTTTTGATCCATAGGCATTTTCTCCTTTCTTGGCACTCCATTCCTCAAAAGCTCTTATGTTATTCGGATCTTGATAGAACCGGATAACTGCTTCCAGGAATGTGGCACATAATAGTGTTTTTTCCATACTGGGAATTAAATTCGGATCAATCCGAACCGCGGGGCTGGCATTTTTCACCTCCTATTTGCTGATTTTCAGAGTAGTCCAAGCAGTCTATTTCTGTTGACTGCACTATAATGATAGCTTGTTTTTATTGATATGTCAACGATATATTGACTATTTCTACCACTTGCAC
The DNA here is from genome assembly GCA_045576395.1 of Faecousia sp. Classification (GTDB taxonomy): domain Bacteria; phylum Bacillota; class Clostridia; order Oscillospirales; family Oscillospiraceae; genus Faecousia. The sequence goes on from JAZNGK010000046.1 coordinate 3,503, forward strand.
AATTACACTTGTAATCGTTGACACAATGTGTTATAATACAATAGCACTAACCAAAAAGGAGACTTGATTCGTAATGAACAACAACGACACAGAACAGTTTCTACCTGATGGAATACCGGTTGAAATGCACTATTCCACATTCGGTGAAAGATTACGCGATATTCGTAGAGAGAAAGGTCTCTCACAGAGTGAATTCGCCAAGGTGCTTGGTATCTCAAAGCAGATCTTAAGCCTTTACGAATTGGAGCAGCGGTCTCCAAAAATTGAGCAGGTCCAAAAATACGCAAAGATCCTTCGAGTCTCGGTCGATTACCTTTTAGGTGATACGGAGAGTGAAGCCGCATATAACGCTCTTATATCCCCCAACAAGGGAAAACCTTTCTACAAAATATTCATCGATGTTACAATGGATATGGGATTGGATATTCCCGGACTTGTAAGAGTGACCGGACTAACCGACAATCAAATAAGACTTATTATTTTCAGAAGAATGAAAGATGCACCATTACCACTGGCAATGCGTTTGTCAGAAACTCTGGGTGTCCCAATCGAAATCTGGGCAGGTGAAAAGACTTACAAACCTTCTGACATATCTGTAGATGCCTACGAGGTTGCCCGTGCTTATGACCGGGCAAGTCTGAAGGATCGAAATACTGCAAGAAACGCTCTGGATCTGGAGCTTGTTAAGGAGTGAGAAATGAATGAATGCCGTTGTTTATGCCCGTTTTTCCAGCCATAGGCAGGGCGAGCAGTCCATTGAGGGTCAGGTTGCGGAAGCCGAACGCTTTGCCGCTGCCCATGGATTGACCATCGTTCGTGTCTATGCAGACCGCGCGCAAACCGGGCGAAACGACAACAGAGAACAGTTTCAGCTTATGCTGTCTGATGCAGCCAAGCATGCGTTTGATGCGCTGATCGTCTGGAAGACGGATAGAATTGGACGAAACAAAGAGGAGATTGCCCTCAATAAATACCACCTGAAGAAAAACGGTGTTAAGATCTACTATGTGGCCGAGGCCATCCCGGACACCCCGGAAGGTATCATTCTAGAAGCCGTTATTGAAGGCATGGCAGCCTACTATTCCGAGCAGCTTTCCCAGAATGTCCGCAGAGGATTACGTATGTGTGCCCAAAAGGCGCAGAGTACCGGTGGTACCCATCTTCTGGGCTATACTGTTGATGAAAACAAAAAGTATGTGATTGATCCTCAGCACGCACCTACTGTCAGACTCATCTTTGATATGTACGCACAGGGCAAAACCATTATCGAAATCGTAAGAGAGTTGAATGCCCGCGGTCTCCGCACGAAAAAAGGAAATCTCTTTACCAAGAACAGCCTGCACCGGATGATGAAGAACAAGAAGTACATCGGCACCTACGAATACAACGGTGAGGTCTGCATTGAAAACGCCGTGCACCCATTGTGGATGTAGAAACCTTCAACAAAGTACAGGAACTGCTGAAATACAACCAAGCTGCGGCTGCCCACAAAAAGGCAAAGGTAGATTATCTGCTGACAGAAAAACTATTTTGTGGCAAATGCGGAACTATGATGGTTGGTGTTTGCGGCACAAGCAAAACCAAAGCGCGGTATCACTACTATATGTGTACTCAGCAGAAGAAAAAGCAGTGTACAAAGAAGGCGGTCCGGCAAGCCTGGATTGAAAATCTGGTGCTGGAATATGTGATCAAGCTGGTACAGGATGAAACCCTGTTGGAGTATATTGCAGAAAACACTTATCAGTATTATCTGGCACAGAATACAGATACCAGCTATACCAAGTCTCTGCAGAAAGCGCTGGAAGAAACAGAAAAAGCTATTTCCAATTTGCTCCGAGCCATCGAGGCCGGCATCTTTAACGAGAGCACCAAGGACCGTATGAACGAACTGGAAGCACAAAAGTCTGACCTAAAGGCCGCCCTTGCTGCGGCAAAGTTGAAGGAAGATATGGGTCTGAAAAAAGAGCATATTGTGTTCTTCCTAAAGCAGTTTGCCGATATGGATTATAGCGATATCGCTTGCCAGAAGCGACTGATTAAGACGTTTATAAACTCTGTGTTTGTCTATGACAATAAGGTTGTATTGACCTTCAACTATTCCGGTGATCGTCGCACAATGACTTTGAAGGAAATTGACGGCGGATTACAGCAGGGAATTCGTATTCCAAATGCTGTCGTTCACCAAAAAAGGATAGATACCTTTCGGTATCTATCCTTTTTTTGAAACAGGCGGAGATTCGAAAGATTAAATGCGGCGCGAATGAGCGCCGCCGGCGATGGCTCGACAGAGCCGAACCTTAATTTTTGCCTCCGGCAAAAATGCAAACGAATCTCCGGCGGGGCTCTCCCACTCTGCGCAAACGAATCGACCGCAAATTACCAATCTTTACACCCCAAATAAAAACAATAAAATCCCCTTGACATTCTCAAAAAGCTGTGATAAGATACCTAGGTAATAAAGAAGGCTGATCATCCGCCTCACCTCCAGCTAACTTGCAAAGAGGTCAATATTCCACCTTCCCTGTGGGGATATTGTGTGAATGTGCGGATGCTTGGCATCCGCTTTTTTGTTGTTTTATTTATGGAGGTGCTTACCATAGCCAAATTAGATCATCAGCTCAATGAGGAAATCCGAGATAAGGAGATTCGTGTCATCGGTGAAGATGGCGCACAGCTGGGCATTATGTCTGCTGACGAAGCCAACAAGTTGGCCGAGGAGAAAGGCTATGACCTGGTGAAGATTTCCCCCAACGCAACGCCCCCCGTGTGTAAAATTATGGACTACTCCAAATTCTGCTTCGACCAAAAGAAGCGGGAAAAGGAAGCCAAGAAAAACCAACGGGTGGTGGAAGTCAAAGAAATCCGCATGAGCCCCAGCATTGACACCAACGACCTAAACACCAAAATCAAAGCCGCCCAAAAGTTCTTGAGCGACGGAAACCGTGTGAAGGTAAGTGTTCGCTTCCGCGGCCGTGAGATGGCGCACACCAATTTGGGTGAGAAGCTGCTCATGGACTTTGCCGAGGCCTGTGCTGAAATCGCCACAATGGAAAAGAACCCCAAGCTGGAAGGTCGGTTCATGGGAATGTTCTTGGCCCCCAAAAACAATAAGTAAACAAGCAATTGTATTACCAAAGATACGGAAGGAGAACCTATTATGCCCAAGCTAAAAACCCATAGCGGTGCAAAAAAGAGATTTAGCCTCACCAAATCCGGTAAGGTAAAAAGAGCCCGCGCTTACAAGAGCCATATCCTCACCAAGAAGGATACCAAGCGTACCCGTCGTCTTCGCACTACTGCCTACGCTGATGCAACCAACGTAGCACCCGTCAAGAAGATGATTCCCTACAAATAAGCCAAGGAGGATATTGAGAAATGGCAAGAGTCAAAGGCGCAATGATGACGCGCAAGAGAAGAAATGCTACCCTGAAGCTAGCCAAGGGCTACTGGGGTTCTAAGTCCAGACACTTTAAGATGGCCAAGCAGCAGGTCATGAAGTCCGGCAACTACGCTTATGTCGGCCGCAAGCTGAAAAAGCGTGATTACCGCAGACTGTGGATTACCCGTCTGTCTGCCGCTGTCGCTCCCTACGGGCTGAACTACTCCACCTTTATGAACGGTGTGAAGAAGGCCGGTATCGAGATGAACCGCAAGAGCCTGTCGGAGATGGCGATTCAAGATTCCGCTGCTTTCGCTGCTGTGATTGCACAGGCAAAGGCTGCGCTGAAGTAAAAATAAATGACCCTGATTTTCAGGGTCATTTTTTATTTCATAAATTTATCCACGGCTTCACACAGGCTATCAATCGCGGCTTGGTCGCCTGCAGATACCGCATCGACCATACAATGATGAATGTGGTCCTTAAGAATCACCTTACCGGTGTTATCCAGCGCAGAGCGCACAGCGGCAAGCTGAATCAGCACCTCCGAACAATCGTGCCCATCCTCGACCATTCGTTTCACCTTTTCCAAGTGGCCAATGGCACGGGCAAGTCGGTTAATCACGGCCTTTTGATTCTCATGGACATGGCCATGGGAGTGGACAATGCCGTGGGCGTGCATATAAGAATGGTCATGGGTATGTTCTGCCATGGTATTGCCTCCTTTTGTTTTTATTATCATACCCCATTTCCACAAAACTTGCAAGCCCCTAAGGGGGATGTTTTTTCATAACCCTTTTCTGCCTTAATGCATATACTGCTTAGAGGTGATTTTATGCCCATCGTGCTTACAGATGTGCCCATTACAGCCGCAGAAAACGAACGGGTAATCGGTGCGCTTGTCCGTACCTACCCCTTTTTACGCACAGAGATAATTGCCTACACCGCCTTTCAGCGACCTGTATCCACATTGGTGATTGGAAACGGGCCGAGAAAGGTCATTTTTTCCGCTTCGCACCACGCAAACGAATGGATTACCACACTTGTCCTGCTGAAATTTGCCGAGGAGTTTGCCCAGGCAATCCAATCCGGCGGCAGAATTTACGACCAGGATGCGCGCGAATTGGCGGAGAAGGTAACCATTTATATGGTGCCGATGGTAAACCCCGACGGGGTAGATTTGGTAACCGGCGCTATTAGACAGGGGGATGTTCCATACAATTTGGCACAGCAGTTGTCGAAAAATTATCCTGCCATTCCCTTCCCCGACGGCTGGAAAGCCAACCTTTTGGGCGTGGACTTGAATTTGCAATATCCGGCAGGCTGGCTCCAAGCGCGGGAGATTAAATTTTCCCAAGGCTTTACCCGACCCGGCCCTCGCGATTATGTGGGACGCGCACCGCTAAACCAAATTGAATCGCGCGCTTTGGCAGAGTACACCCGGTACATTGACCCTGCGCTGATTCTCGCCTACCACGCCCAAGGCAGAGAGATTTATTGGCAATTTCGCGATATTATCGTCCCCGGAGCAGAGGCCTTGGGGCAGAAAATGGCAGATGCCAGCGGATATACCTTGGCAAATGTCCCCTATGAATCCGGCTTTGCCGGCTATAAGGATTGGTTCATTCAAGAATTTCGCAGACCCGGCTACACCATTGAGGTGGGCGAGGGTGTAAATCCGTTGCCACTTGACCAATTTGACACGATTTATCGCGATAATCTGCCGATTTTGGTTATCGGTGCGCTTGGTAAGTAAACCTTACAAAAACACAAAGCCTCTCCTACATAGGGGAGGCTTTGTTGTAATCCGTTTTTATTCAAACAAGGGTGTGGATAGATACCTATCGCCTGTGTCCGGCAAAAGCACCACAATGGTCTTATTCGGTTGTTCCTTGGCAAGGGCAACGGCGGCGTGTAATGCCGCACCGGAAGAAATGCCCACCAAAACGCCCTCTGTGCGCCCTAATAAACGCGCGGCGGCATACGCCTCTTGCTCGGTAACCGGCATAACGCGGTCGTAAATTGCGGTGTTGAGCACCTTGGGTACAAAGTTTGCGCCGATACCCTGCAAGCCATGCGATCCTGCCTTGCCACCGGAGAGCAAAGGCGAGCCGGCAGGCTCAACCGCCACCACCTGCACAGCGGGATTTTTCTCCTTCAAATATTCACCCACACCGGTAATCGTACCGCCTGTGCCCACACCGGCAACAAAAAAGTCCACATCGCCTTCGGTGTCGTTCCAAATTTCGGGACCGGTGGTTGCTCTATGCGCCTCGGGATTGGCAGGATTGCAAAATTGGTCAGGGATAAAGCTGTTAGGAATTTCCTTTGCCAACGCCTCGGCCTTGTCAATTGCCCCTTGCATACCCAATTTACCTGCAGTCAGCACCACCTCTGCGCCAAATGCGCGCATCAAGGTCTGCCGTTCCACACTCATTGAGTCCGGCATAACAATCATCGTCCGATAGCCACGCGATGCGCAAACGCAAGCCAAACCGATACCCGTATTGCCGGAGGTCGGCTCAATTATCACAGAGCCTTCTTTCAGCAGACCCTTACGCTCTGCCTGCTCCACCATAGCCAGCGCCACGCGGTCCTTGACAGACCCACCGGGATTCAAAAATTCCAGCTTTGCCAATATACGCGCCTGCAGACCCAGCTTCTTCTCGATTCCGGTCAACTCCAAAAGCGGTGTATTGCCAACGAGCGCACTTGCAGATTGATAAACAGCCATATCGCTACCCCCTCATTATGCTTTATTATATCCCCGAAAAAGATTTCTTGTCAATAGGAACATTGACATCGGCTTGAAGCTATGATATAAAAAGGTAAAAGTGAGGGGGAGGTAGTAAATATGACACCCTTTGAGGAAAAAATCGAATCCGTAGTAGATAATATCCTGCAAGATTACGCGCGCAATCGGGATATTGACAAGCTGGAGCTGTTCCGCAAGCCGGACAAGGATGTGGTGATTGACATCATTGAAAAGCTCCGCAGAATCGTTTTCCCCGGCTATTTCAAAGAAAAAAATTACCGTATGTATAACGCAAAACACAATCTGTCCATGCTGATTGAAGATGTGATGTTCAACCTAAACCGCCAAATTGCATTGGTATTCCAAAGCGGTGGCGAATCCGAAGCCGATGCACAGGCGCACGCAGAGGCGATTTGTGTGGAATTCTTCGAGCAGATTCCCAATGTGCGTGCGATGGTGCAAACGGACCTGCAGGCAGCCTACGATGGCGACCCTGCCGCGACCAATATGGCAGAAATTATCTTTGCCTATCCCGGTCTGTTTGCTATTACGGTGTACCGCCTTGCCCATGTGCTCTACACGCTCAAGGTGCCTATGCTTCCGAGAATTATGACCGAACACGCCCACAGCATCACCGGCATTGACATTCACCCCGGTGCAACCATCGGTGAGTTCTTCTTTATTGACCATGGCACAGGCATTGTCGTGGGTGAAACCACCGTTATTGGGAACAATGTAAAGCTCTACCAAGGCGTAACCCTGGGTGCTCTGTCCACCCGTGGCGGGCAAAATCTCCGTGGCAAGCGTCGGCACCCCACAATTGAAGACAATGTAACCATCTACGCAGGTGCTTCTGTCCTCGGCGGTGATACGACCATCGGTCGGGATTCGGTCATCGGCTCCAACGCCTTTATTACCAAGTCCGTAGCGCCCTGTACCACCGTTTCTATGAAAACCCAAGAATTGCAAATGAAATTCCGCGCAGAATGCGCAGATTGCAAGCAAGTTTTTTGCTGTGAATAAACGATAACCCTTGGCGTAATGTTTTTTAAGAGCATTACGCCATTTTTTTGCCGTAAAACTTAATCAACCTACGCATCCGAGGGCAAAAGCAACAGCAGCGGATATAACAGCCCCGCGCGGGAATTGTCAATGTTTTGCCATTGTCCGTCATCGCGTCGCAAATACGCCTCTCCCTGTTGTAAATACACACTGTCCGGTCCATGAGAATAATGGAGCGTTATTCGGCAAACACTATCTTCCTCGTTTGTCGGAATCGTCGGTCCGAACGGACGGAGAATCCGCAAATAGGTTAGTATGGATTGTATGCTATGTGGCTTCGTGTAGGTACGCTGTAAGGTATCCCCATGCTGTTGATACTGCACCTGTACGCCCGTAACCACCCGATACGCAGGCTCCGTCTTTCTTGCGCAGCCAGCCAAAAACAAAGCAAAAATCAACACCCAAATTACGCGCTTCATACCACCACCTCACAGTTTCATTATTTCACAAAACCGAAACCATATACGCATTTTGCGGAATATTCCGCCCGTATCGGTTTTTTTACTTGATTTTTTCAAAAAAACCAATAAAATAGAGGATATATGTATTATGGCGAAAGGATGCGTGCCATTATGAATCAAATTTATATTCCCAAGGGTTATAAGCCCCCTCTGGACGCTTATGAAACACAACGGGCAATTGCCTATATCAAAGAGGCCTTTCAAGAGGAATTTTCGGGTGCATTGAATCTAAAGCGAGTATCTGCACCCCTGTTTGTTACCGATGCCTCGGGTCTTAACGATAACCTCAACGGCTATGAACGGCCTGTCAGCTTTGATATCCCCGCCGTGGGTATGGATGCGGAAGTTGTCCACTCTCTGGCAAAATGGAAGCGGCTGGCTCTGAAGCGGTACGGCTTCGGTATGGGTCAGGGTCTGTATACCGATATGAATGCCATTCGACGGGACGAGGAGCTGGACAATATCCACTCCATTTATGTCGACCAATGGGATTGGGAAAAGGTAATTGCACCCGAGAATCGAAATATTGACTACTTAAAGCTGATTGTTACCGCCATTGTACGGGCAATCTGCGATACGAACGACCGCCTTCATGTGCGATTCCCCCAAATTCAAACCCCGCTTTCCCGCGAGGTAAGCTTTGTTACCACGCAGGAGCTTGAGAATATGTATCCCGAACTTGACGGCAACGAGAGAGAAACCGCCTATGTCAAGGACCATCACACCGCCTGCATTATGCAGATTGGCGGCAAGCTCCGTTCCGGCAAACCGCATGGCGGTCGCGCGCCGGACTATGACGATTGGACCTTGAACTGCGATATTTTCTTTTGGAATGAGCCGTTACAAAGAGCCTTGGAAATCTCCTCTATGGGTATTCGTGTGGATGCCGCGGCACTTGACCGTCAGCTGAATTTGGCAGACTGCAACAACCGACGCACACTCCCCTTCCACAAGATGCTACTTAACAACGAGCTACCCTTGACCATCGGTGGCGGTATCGGGCAGTCGCGTCTTGCGATGCTGATGCTGGGCTGTGCCCACATTGGTGAGGTGCAATCCAGCGTTTGGGACAAAGAAACCGTAGATGCCTGCGCCAAGGCGGGTATCCCTCTGCTGTAATTGTGTAATCGCCCCTACATACGCAACAAAAATTTATCTATAAAAAGCCCCTCACAGGTTAGTCTGTGAGGGGTTTCCGTTTACAAATTAGTTCTTGGGGGCGTTGGCCAGCAGGTATGCCTCTGCCTCGGCACTCCACAGATTGTTGTGGGCCTTGCAGATTTTATCCAGCTCGGCAAACAAGGGGTCGGTCTTGCCCTTCTCCTCGAAGTCTGCAATTGCAGTCAAGGGCAGGTCAATGTGATTGTAAATCAGCTTCTTACCGCCGGGAATGGAGGGCAGGTTCAAAACCGTATCCACAACCGCATTCAATCCGCCGATGTGGGTAACCAATGCAGCCGGATTCAGCTTGCCGGCACTCATCATGGCAATCGCTTCACGCAGGTCATCATTGTTACCGCCGGAAGTGCCAACCACATGGGTGTAGAGGTAGTGCACATTGTACCAATTGAACGGAGCCTTGAACTGCGGGTCGGTAGGACCGGCAAAGAAGTTCAGACAGCCGTCAAAGCCCAGAATATCACCGGCCTGCTCAATCAGCGGCTTAACGGGAGCAAAGCAAATGACATCGTCATAGCCGGTGCCACCGGTGAGGCTACGCAGGTACTCGGTAGCGCCCTCCATCTTGGTGTTCACATAGTGCAGCTCCACGCCCTGCTTCTTTGCTTCTTCCACAGTATAAATAGAAGCGGCGCGCTCCAAACGGGCATCATCAATATCGGTAACAACCAACAGGCTGGGACGACGGTCGCAGTGCAGAGCATAGTCAATTGCGCCCAAGCCCATAGGACCGACAGATGCCAGCATCGCCATCTTACCGCCCTCTACGATACCCATTTCGTGCTCATAGGAGCCTGCCTTGGTGTGGTACATCGCATGGAAAGTACCCACTACACAGCTAATCGGCTCTGCCAGGGAGCCATAGAAATATGCCTCTGCGGAATAGGGCAGCAGACAATCAGCCAACAGTGTTTCAATCGGCACATTACCGTAGGTTGCAGAGCCACCGCAGTTGGGATAGGAGTAGCCGGGAGCCATTTGAGAGCCCTTCCAGAAGTGCGCAGGCTGAATGGCGAACTTATCGCCAACCTTATACTTATGCTTCCAATTATCGCCCACGGCAACAATATCACCACAGAACTCATGGCCTACGATAGTCGGATTGGTTGCGCAGTCATCGGGAATACGCTTGTGGTCTGCACCCTCTATAGCTGCCTTATAGGTAGACATACATACAGAGTCAGAAATCACCCGAATTTGCACATCATCAGGACCCACCTCGGGCAGGGGGAACTCCTCCAGCCGCAGATCCTGCTTGCCGTAGATTCTTACTGCTTTCGTGTTCATAACGATATCCTCCTAATTAAGTGTTTTTTTCATGTTCAATCAATTTCCATGTTGCATCAATCAGATTTTGGAACATGGGATTTTCCATTGCTTTAATTACAAAGATTTGACGGGGAGAGTTAATATCCTCACCCGAAATCTGGAACATGCCGTAATCCTCACACAGCTTACGCAAACGCGCCAACTGCGCGGGGGTATTTCTGGTCGGCATATAAGTTACGGCGGTAACACCCTCTTCCTTTAGGCACGCAAACACATCGTCTAAATAATCGTCCTCGAACTTCTGCGCCTTCTTATCGCCTGTAACCGAATCGCCCACATCGCCCAAGTACGCATAGCACAGGTAGGCATCGACTTCCTTGCACAGCTTTACCATATCGGACAGCTTGGGACATTCGTCGGTCGCATCAATGAAAATTTGGGGAACAAAGGTGCCCTTGAGCATACCCAGCACATCGTACTCGTAGAACGGATATGCGGTATCTAACAGCATATTTTTCTGCTTTTCAGACAGTTGCATACCCAAATCAGTCAGCTTGTCAATCATACTCTGACCCTTGCCAACCTGCTTGACAAGCTCGATTGCCAAGGCGTACATCAAATGCCGTTCGGTAACGCCACCGTTTTCATGCGCCATAGACAGCGGCAAAACATCCTTATCATAGTCCAAGGAAACGCCAACCAACGCATTGATTTTTTCAATCATCTTCCGATTACGGGCATGACGGGCAGCTTGATAGGGCTTAAAGAATTCTGTCAGCCGACCGATTTGATTGTGCGGTACGCCTTGAATGGTCATATAGCTCACGCCCACTTGGTCGGGGTTGTTGGTACGACGACCCTCTAAACGGGTGCCGTCCATAGAAATGCGCGCTTCCATACCAATGGTAACCGGCATATCCACCAGCTTTGCCGCTTCCAAAAACTCCTGCGCACCGGAAATGGAATCATGGTCAATGATACCTGCCGTGCACAGCCCTTCCATACGGGCGGCATAGACAGCCGCTGTGGGAGAATAAGGGGAGAACGAGTAAGTTGTGTGAATATGGTTGTTGATATATTGGGGCACCATCGGGGGGAAAACGGTGGTTTTCAGCACCGCTTGCAGATTTGCCAGCCGTTGGGCCTTCGTTGGGGCATTGAGCTGATTTAGAATGTTAATATCAATCATAATACTTTCCTATCAGTTGAGCATAACCTGACCACCGGTTACGGGCAGAGCCTGACCGGTTTCGTACTTCTGCTCAACACAGTACATAACGGCACGGGCAACATCAATCGGCAAGCAACCGCGATTCATCGGCGCCTTTGCCTCGTAGAATTTCCGCACATCGTCTACCGTCTTGGCACCGGGCACCTTGCCGGCATTCAAGTACTGCACGAACAGACCGCGCTCGGGGTCAGACCACAGGGGGCCGTCCAAATAGTTGCCGGGGCAGATGGCGTTAACCTTGATGTTATAAGCGCACAGCTCCAGCGCAAACGACTGCACCAAGCCGATTGCACCGAACTTAGAGCCTGCGTAAGCAAAATTCTTGTTGGAGCCCTCCAAGCCGGACTTCGAGGACATCGCAATAATATCAAACATAGCTGTAGGGTCAGCCTCATGCTGTGCTTCCATGATGATAGCGGCATACTTGCAGGTGAGGAACAGACCGGTGTAGTTGATTGCGGTAACGAAGTCAAAGTCCTTCTTCTCGAACTCGGCAATCGGACCGGAACGGACAACGCCTGCGTTGGCAACCATAATATCCAAACCGCCAAACTTCTCAACCACCTGTGCGACCATATTCGCACAGCTCTCTTCATCGGATACATTCACCGCAATCGCCCATGCGCGCTCGCCCATTTCCTTGGCAACGGATTCCGCCAAAGGCAGGTTCATATCGGCAATCACAATGATTGCACCCTCTTTATACAACTCCTCGGCAATACCCTTGCCGAAGCCCTGTGCCGCGCCGGTAACAACGGTAATCTTACCTGCCAGACGGCCTGTACCTGCCGGACGATTGTGAATGTTTTTCTTGGCAAGCTCTTGCCATTTGGTCATATCTACGCTCATAATTACATCTCCTTTTGTTATTTCAAAAATGTAAGTAACTTCTGATAAGCCGTTTCCCAAGCATCTGTGTGATGCGGCTGCCAATATTCCACAGCCTCCGAATTACGGACAACCTGCCGCAGCTGCGCCAAGTCCTTTATATCGCCCAGGGCCATCGCTTGCGTCAGCAGATTGCCAATCGCGGCACCTTCCACAGGGCCGGTAACCACTTCTCTGTCCAACGCGTCGGCAACCAATTGGTTTAGGAATTTATTCTGAATACCACCGCCAACAATGTTGAGCGACTCAATTTTCTCGCCCTTCATCGTTTCCAAGCCCTCCAGGGCATAGCGGTACTTTAATGCCAACGATTCGTAGATGCAACGGGCAACCTCGCCAACCGTTTCGGGAACGGGCTGATTGGTGTTGCGGCAGAATTCTTGGATTTTCGCCTGCATATTGCCACCGGCATAGAATTCGGGCGCATCGGTATCAATGATAGAACGCAACGGCTCTGCCTTGCGTGCCTCTACCACCACATCGTCCCAAGAGAGTTTTTTGCCTTCCTTGAGCCAATCGCGACGGCACTCCTGCACAATCCACATACCGACAATGTTATATAGCGGACGGAAACCGCCTTGAATGGTACCCTCGTTGGAAAATCCCGCAGCTGCCGCGGCAGGGCTTAGGTCGGGCTTGTCGGTTTCCACGCCAAACAAACTCCATGTACCGGAAGAACAGAATGCAAAGCTGCCCTTGCCGGGAATTGCCGCCACCGCAGAAGCGGTATCGTGGCTACCCACCGCCACAAAGGGCGCGGCATTGATGCCGATTTCCTCGCACAGTTCCGGTCTTAAATGACCGCGAATGGTACCGGTCTTGTCAATCTTGGTAAAAATCTTCTTCGGCAGACCCAGCTGACCGATGGTTTCCCAATCCCAATCCTTTTCGGTGGGGTTGTATAGACCTGTGGTCGTGGCAATCGTATACTCCGTACCCTTTGCGCCTGTCAGGAAATAGCCCAGCAGGTCGGGGGTTAATAGCATCGTATCGGCAACCGCCAGCGCGGCATCGTCCTCACGCAGTCTGCGATAGAGCTGATAAATGGTGTTAAAGGTCAAATTCGTGTCGATGCCGGTACGGGCATAAAGCGTTTCGGCAGGAATTTTCTCCTTGACCGCATCAATATCCGCTTGCACACCCAAACGGTAAGAACGGGGCACACCTGCCAAATGACCGTTTTTATCCAACAGGCCGTAGTCCACACCCCAGGTATCAATACCAAAAGCATCCAACTGCCCAAAACCGCCCTGCTTAAAGGCAAGCAGACCCTGCTTGAGCTGGCTGTAAAGATAGGGCGTGTCCCAATAGAAAACGCCATTCATTTCTATGTAATTATTTTCAAAGCGATGCAATTCCTGCATGGTGATTTTTTCACCGTCGAACCGACCTAAAATAGCCCGTCCGTTACTAGCACCCAAGTCAAATGCCAACAGATTTCTAATCATACGATAACCCCCTGTTAGAATTGCTGAAATATAATCTCTTTATCCTATTTATTATACACCCTTTTGGCACACAGTTCAATACCAAATAAGACGATTTTCTTACTATTGGGTACTCAACTGTGTGGCAATATTGCTAAAAACCGGCACCACCGAAGTGGTGCCGGCCGGTTTTAGCCGATTGTGTTGACTTTACCGGGATTATTTGCCCAGAATGGTAGCCTTGTCAGCGTCGGAGTCAGTGTAAGCCAGGTCCTTCTCAACCATGTCCATCATGTTGGAGAAGTCGTACCAGGTACCAACGATGTCCTTGTTCTCAGCCTTGCCGCCCTCAACAGCAGCGATGCACTGCAGAACTGCCTGATAGCCCATCTCGATGGAATCCTGTGCAACAGAGCCTACCAGCTTGGGAGTGCCGTTCTCCTTCATCCAGGTCAGCTGCTTGGTGCCAGCGTCGAAGCCGGAGAAGATGATGCCGTCGTACTTGCCCTCAGCAGCCTTGGTTGCGTCGTAAACCTGCTTAACAACACCCTCGTTGGTCATGAACAGAGCCTTGATGCCCTTCTGCTGCAGAGCTTCCAAAGCATCCTTGTAAGCCTGGTTAGCGTCGCCGGGCTTTACTTCCTTCTCGATTTTGTACTTGCCCTTGGTGGTCTCGTCAGCATCAGCCAGAGCCTTGAACTTCTCAACGAAGCCGTCAGCGCGGTCGATACCGGTCTGAGTCTCGTCGTGCTGGATAACACCAACTACGTAGGGGGCAGCCTCGGTAGCCTTGGCGATGTCAGCCTTGATAGCCTCGAACAGCTTCTCGCCGTTGATGCTTGCAGCAGCCTTGTTGTCGGTAGCAACGTGGGCAACGATGGGGTTCTTGCCCTCGGTGATGTCCTCGGGAGCCTTCAGGCCGGAGTCAAAGGTAACAACAGGAATCTTCTTGTCGTATGCCTGGGTCAGCAGTTCGCCGAAACCGGAGCCGATGGTAGCCAGAACGATGCCGTCAACGTTGTTGGACAGAGCAGTCTGAACCATAGTGATCTGGCTGGGTACGGATTCGGGGTTCTCGTTAGCAGGACCCTGGAAGGTCAGCTTGTAGCCCTTCTCCTTGGCAGCCTTCTCAGCGCCGGCCTTAACAGCCTGCCAGAAAGCATGGGACTCGCCCTTTGCGATGACTGCGATGGTCTTTTCAGCATTGTCGTCACCCTTGGTGCCGTCAGTGCTGTCCTTGGGAGTACATGCGGCCAAGCTCAGAAGCATGACCAGTGCCAATGCCAATGCGATAAGCTTCTTCATAGTGTTTCCTCCTAAAAAATAATGGTTTGTTTTTTTATTCTAAGTGCGTCTTTGACACACACTTATACAAATTGGATTACGCCTTGGGGGCATTTTCCTTCTTTTCCTCGGCAATCTTTTCAATCTTCACCTTGTTCTGGTTGTTGGTCTTGATGATATCCATCAGGATTGCCACAACCACGATCACACCGGTGAGCACGTAGGTCACGTAGGTGGAGTTCAGGCTGATGCCCAGCTTTGCCAGAACCATGTTCAGACCGCTGCGGATAACAACCAGCAGGATTGCGCCGATAACAGAGCCGGAAACAGATGCAACGCCGCCGGCGGAAGAGGTGCCGCCAATGTAAACGCCTGCGATGGCATCCAGCTCCATACCGTTACCGGTAGCGCAAGCAATGGTGGGGAATGCTGCGGAGTAGAAGATGGCTGCAATGCCGCAGAACAGACCGGCAAAGGTGTAAGCGAAAATCTTGTAGTTGTCGGTGTTGATACCGGACAGGCGGGTTGCTTCCTCATTGGAGCCGATGGCCAGAATGTAGCGACCAATCTTATTCTTGTACATCAGGTACATACAAACCAGCATCAAACCGATGACCCAGAACAGGCCCACAGGAATGGCGCTCACATCGCCGACAGTGAGGCTGGAGAAGGTTTTGTTGTACCAGGTGCCCGTGGGGAAGAAGATGTTCGGTACTTCGGCAAGCAGTGCGGACAGACCCCGGGATACCATCATAGTACCCAGTGTTGCGATAAATGCGGGAATCTTCAGCTTTGCTACCATCAGACCGTTCAGCAGGCCGCACAGGGTGCCGATGGCCATCATTACGGGAATGGTTGCCCACAAGGGAATCACGTTCATGGTGTACAGCTTACCGGCCAAAACGGCGGAAGCAATGGTTACCGTACCCAAAGACAGGTCAATACCGCCGGTGGCGATGACGAAGGTAACACCCAGGCCCATGACGGCGTAGGGAGCGAAATTCTGAATCATACTCAGAATCATGTACTTATCTCTAATCAGGTTGGGGTTTACCAAGCTGAATGCGCCCAGCAGCACCGCTGTTGCGAAAAGCATGATGATATTCTGCTGAATCTTAAAAGGTTTTTTCTGGTTATCAAGTCTCATTATATTCAATTCCTTTCCTTAATATCACTCACGCATGGTGGCGTATTTCATGATTTCTTCTTGCGTAGCATCGGCAATGTCCAGCTCGCCGGTGATCCGGCCCTCGCACATCACGATGACCCGATCGCTGAGCCGCTGAATTTCCGCTAGTTCAGAGGAAATCATGATCACGGACTTGCCCTTGGATGCCAGCTCCTCCATCAGCGCATACATCTCGCTCTTGGCGCCCACGTCAATACCCCGGGTAGGCTCATCAAAAATAAAGATGTCAGAGTCCTTCATCAGCCAGCGGGCGATAATGACCTTCTGCTGGTTGCCGCCGGACAGGTTCTTCAGCAGCTGCTCCATAGAAGGCGTCTTGGTACGCAGCAGAGCGTTGGTTTCCGCGGAGGCTTTGGTGATTTCCTTATCGTCAATCCAGCCGGCCTTAATAAACTTGTCAATAGATGCGATGGCGGAGTTCTCTGCCACAGACTTGTCCAGCATCAGACCGTAACGTTTCCGGTCCTCAGACAGGTAGCAGATGCCATTTTTAACGGCCTGCTCGGGGGTCTTGATATTGACCTTCTTGCCGTTAATGTAAATCTCACCGGTTTGCTTCTTATCTGCGCCGTAGAGCGCCCGGGCAACCTCGGTACGGCCGGCGCCCATAAGGCCTGCAAAGCCCAAAATCTCACCCTTGCGAAGCTGGAAGCTTACATTCTTCACTTCCCTGCCGGCGTTCAGATGCTTGACCTCTAAAACAACAGGAGCATCGGCAGGAACGGCGGAGGCTTCCTTCTTATCACCCATAATCACACGGCCGACCATCATCTTCACAATATCGTCCTTGGTAACATCGGCTGTATTGACTGTACCTACATACTCACCGTCGCGCATAACGGTTACGCGGTCGGAAATCCGGTTAATTTCGTCCATACGGTGGGAGATGTAGATCATGCCGATGCCTTTTTCCTTCAGCTCCCGCATAATCTTAAACAGCTCTTCCACTTCCGGCTGGGTCAATGCGGCAGTCGGTTCATCGAGAACCAACAGCTTACAATCTCTGGAGACAGCCTTGGCGATTTCCACCATCTGCTGTTTACCAACGGTCAGCTCTCCCAGATTGACGGTCGGGTCAATCTTCACGCCGATTTTCTCAAACAGCGCCTTGGAATCGGCAATCATTTTCCTATCGTCGATCATGATGCCCTTCTTAGGCTCCCGTCCGATGAAAATATTCTGGGCAACCGTCAGGTGGTTCATCATATTCAGTTCCTGATGAACAACGCTGATGCCGGCTTCCTGAGATTCGGCAATATTTGCAAAGCTCACATTTTCGCCAAAATATTCTATTGTACCGCCATCACCTTTATGTATGCCACAGAGCACCTTAATCAGTGTAGACTTACCGGCACCGTTTTCGCCCATCAGCGCGTGAACCTCGCCAGCCTTCAGCTCGAAGTCTACGCCCTTGAGCGCGTGCACGCCGGAGAAATATTTCTGAATGCCTTGCATTTTCAGAATTGTTTCACCCATTCCAACATCACCTTTCTTATAATGTATATAGAAAAATTTATTTCCGGAAGATAGGTATTTCGTTTCCGGATGTGCAGATGTATGACCTATCGAAGAGGGTGCAAAAAATGATTTTCTCTCCGAAAACACCGTGTTTTTATAAGTTGCACAAAAACGAAACGATTCGCTTGTGCTGATTTACCTGCGTTTTGTCTTCATTTGCATCTATATTGCTATTATAATAAACTCTCCCAAAAAAATCAACATATTTTTTTACTTTTTGTATTGACAGCACAAAAATATTTATATATTATAAAGAAAACGAATGCGCAGATATCGCGTTTTAACGCGAATCGTTTCGCATTTTATAGGATTTAGGAGGGAAAAATGGCGACAATTAAAGATGTAGCGCGAATTGCCGGTGTTGCACCGTCCACAATATCCAAATACATAAACGGCGGAAATGTACGAAAAGAAAATGTAGAAGCCATACGAAAGGCGATTGCCGAACTGGATTATCGGGTAGA
>JAZNGK010000047.1:0-9300 GCA_045576395.1 Faecousia sp.
ATTGTCGGACTTGTTATCGGAAACATTCGGATTCCGCTATCTGCACAAGGTCTGGATGGCATTTGCTTCTCCTTAACAACCACCGGCGGCGCATTGATTTCTTCCTTGGTTTTTGGACATTATTCCAGAATCGGTCGCATCAATATCATGCCTAACAAGAAGACGCTGGAAATTCTTCGGGAAGTGGGACTTATGCTGTTCTTGGTTGGAGCCGGTATTGCAGGCGGTGCAGATTTTGTAAAATTCTTTAAGCCTATCTATTTTATTTATGGTGCAGTTATGACGATTGTACCGCTGATTGTCGGCTTCCTTATCGCAAAGTACATACTTAAATTGCCGTTGCTGAATAATTTAGGCTCGATTACCGGCGGCATGACATCAACACCTGCGTTGGGAACGCTTATCAGCGTATCCGGCACAGAGGATGTTGCAGCAGCCTATGCAGCTACATATCCCATTGCGCTTTTGGCTGTTGTTTTGGTTTCACAGCTTCTCATTATCTTATTTGGCTAATTTACGAGGCGCTATAAAAATCGGTGAACAAACAAATTGTTTGTTCGCCGATTTTTTATGCCCAATTCGACGGAATAAATTGTACAAAAAGATTATATTAAGAGTGATTATACCAAGGAGGTTCACATATGCACTTAACAAGCTATTTACAGGAAGGCACGCTCACCATTGTGCTAAGCGGTGAAATTGACCACCATTGTGCAAAACAATATATACAATCCATAACC
Source organism: Faecousia sp. (assembly GCA_045576395.1). Taxonomy (GTDB): domain Bacteria; phylum Bacillota; class Clostridia; order Oscillospirales; family Oscillospiraceae; genus Faecousia. The sequence goes on from JAZNGK010000047.1 coordinate 741, forward strand.
GCAAAAATTGAGGCATATACACCGCAAAAATGTATTTTGGATTTTCAAGAAGTAACCTTTATGGATTCTTCCGGTATTGCGGTTGTAATCAACGCACTGCGAAATGTAACCAAAATTGAAGGCCAGCTTGCCTTAGTCGGATTAAACCCACAGCCAATGAAGGTCTTCCGTGCATCCGGAATTGACAAGCTGGTAAATATGAAGGAGGAAGTAAAATGAAATTTGAAAATTATATGCAGTTGGAATTCCCGAGTAAATCTGCAAACGAGGGCTTTGCCCGTTCAGCGGTTGCCTGTTTTGCCGCACAAATGGACCCTACACTCGAAGAGCTGGGCGATATTCGTACCGCTGTTTCAGAGGCGGTTACCAACTGCATCGTTCACGCTTATCCAAACGGATTGGGTCTTATCACCATGCGTTGCAGAATACTCAAGGACAACACGCTGGATATTGTCATTAAGGACAAGGGTGTCGGCATTGAGGATTTGGATAAGGCACGCAAGCCGATGTATACCACCGGTGGTTCGGTCAGAAGCGGTATGGGCTTTACCATTATGGAGAGCTTTATGACCGGCTTTACTGTAACCTCAAAGCCGGGCAAGGGTACAACAATACATATGCGTAGAAAGCTGCAGCGTCGCAAATGAGTAGGGTAGAGGAGCTAATCGCGCGTTGTCAAGCAGGGGATATGGAAGCAAAAGAGACCCTAATTGTGGAAAACAGCGGACTAATTTGGTCGGTAACCCGCAGATTCTTGGGGCGCGGTACGGAAGCGGACGATATGTATCAACTCGCGTGCCTCGGTTTTTTGAAGGCGGTAGATGGCTTTGACTTAAACTTTGGTACGCAGTTTTCCACCTATGCCGTACCAAAAATTGCCGGAGAAATACGGCGTTTTCTGCGAGATGACGGTGCTGTAAAGGTATCAAGAGGCATTAAAGAACGGGCATCTGCGGTTAAAACAGCAAGGAGTCAATTAACCAACACGCTTGGACGGGAGCCGACAATCGGTGAAATTTCCGAACAGACAGGTATTACACCGGAGGATATTGCCATAGCAGAAAGTGCGACTTCCAGCGTAGAATCTATTCATCAGGTTACAGGTGATGAGGGTTTCACATTAGAAAATGTACTCACAGACACCCAATCGGAGGAAGCCCTTTTGGAACAGCTTTCGTTGCGTCAAGCCATAGAGAAACTACCGGAGCGTGAAGCAATGGTCATCAAGCTGCGCTATTTCCATGGACTAACGCAACAGCGCGTATCGAAGGTTTTAGATGTCAGTCAAGTGCAAATTTCTCGAATTGAGAAAAAAGCGCTTGAAAAATTACGAGAACTGATGTTATAGCGCATTTTTTTCTTTACCTTTTGGCAAATTTGAAGTAAAATAAGTATATCTTAATGATTTAGGTGTACTTATGACAGATGCTATGCTCAGCCGTTTTGTAACCGCCAGACGGCGCTATATTTTATCACAATTTCAAAATTTAAATCCCATGCAACAGGAGGCCGTTACCACAACAGACGGGCCGCTGTTGCTTTTGGCCGGTGCCGGTAGCGGAAAGACAACTGTACTTATCAATCGAATTGCCAATTTGATTCGATTTGGCTGTGCAAGTGATTCCAATGCCGTTTTGGATACCGTAACCGAGGAAGATGTTCTTTTTTTGGAAGCTCTCGAAGCGCCGATTACAGAACAGGACAAATATCGCGCGGATTATCTTTCTGCCTTAGAGCCGGTTGCTCCTTGGCATATTCTTGCCATTACCTTCACCAACAAGGCGGCAAACGAATTAAAGGAACGGCTGAGCCAAATGCTAGGCACGCAGGGGCAGGATGTTTGGGCATTGACCTTTCACGCCGCTTGCTGTCGTATTCTAAGGCGGGATATTGAGCGCTTGGGATATAGCAACAGCTTCACCATTTACGATTCTAACGACTCGGAACGGGTGATGAAGGATATTATCAAGGGTATGGGATTGGACGAGAAGACCTTTCCTGCCAAATATGCGCTGTCGATTATCAGTCGCGAAAAGGATAATATGGTTTCGCCGTCAGAGCTATTGGAACGCGCTGAAGCCACAAACGACTACCGCTTACTGCCTGTTGCACGCGCATACCAAAAATATCAAACCCGTTTGAAGGAAAATAACGCGCTGGACTTTGACGACATTATTTTCCAAACAGTTCGTTTGTTACAAACACATGAGGATGTGCGTACCTATTATCAAAGAAAATTTCGCTATGTGTTAGTCGACGAATATCAAGACACCAACCATATGCAATATCTGCTCACATCTTTACTTGCAGGCGGTTATGAAAATATCTGCGTTGTGGGTGATGATGACCAGAGTATATATCGTTTCCGCGGTGCAACGATTGAAAATATCTTGAATTTTGAAAAGCAGTACCGTGGTGCACGCGTTGTTCGCTTGGAGCAGAATTACCGTTCCACGCAAGCTATCTTAAACGCCGCCAATGCGGTAATCGCCAACAATATCGGCAGAAAAGGCACACGCCTTTGGACCGCAAACGGACAGGGTAAGCCGATTACCGTCTTTGAAGCCGCTGATGAGGGCGCAGAGGCGAACTATGTGGCCGGGCAGATTATTTCAGGCTCAAAGGGCAAAAACTTCAAGGATTATGCTATCTTGTACCGCACAAATGCCCAATCCAACGCCTTGGAATTTGCGTGCAAACGCAACGGAATTCCTTATCGTATCATAGGCGGTATGCGTTTTTTTGACCGCGCTGAAGTGAAGGATATGCTGGCATATTTGTGTGTTATCAACAATCGGGCTGATGATTTGCGACTGCATCGCATCATCAACAATCCGCCAAGAGGCTTAGGTGCAAAAACCATAGAAACCGCAGACCGCCTTGCCGAAGCAGAGGGATTGGGTTTATATAAGGTTGTTTCAGACCCCTATTCCTACGGACCTTTGGAAAAATCCGCACAGAAATTGTTGCAATTTTCCGTTTTAATCGAGGAACTTGCCGCGCTGTTGGAAGAAGGTATGTCCTTGCCCGAATTCTATGAACAGGTTATGGAGCGCACAGGCTATATCGCTATGCTGACAGCCAAACCGACCGAAGAAAACAAGACCCGCCTTGAAAATATTCAAGAATTAAAGTCCAGTATCAACGCTTATGTGCAAAGTGCGGAAGCGCCTTCTTTGGCAGGCTTCTTGGAAGAAATTGCCCTATATACGGATTTGGAAAGCTATAACGAGGGCGACGATGCGGTGGTGATGATGACCATGCACGCGGCAAAGGGCTTGGAATTTCCTAATGTGTTCCTTGTCGGCTTTGAAGACGGACTGTTTCCCGGTATGCGCGCCATTGGAGATAGGGAAGAAATGGAAGAGGAACGACGGCTCTGCTATGTTGCCATTACAAGAGCGAAGGAGAATCTTACCATTACCTACGCCAAACAGCGTATGCTGTACGGTCGCACCAATGCTTCACTATCTTCTCGTTTCCTAAAAGAAATCCCAGAGGATGTAATCGTAAGAAAAGGCGGATACCAAACCGCACCTGCTTATAAAAGCCCACCTGCGCCTACAAAGCCTGTTTCCTATCAAAGTGCATATTCTTATTCCGCAACGAAAACCACCTATTTGGAGCTTAACAAAGGCGATATGGTGCAACACACCGCCTTCGGTAGAGGTATGGTGCTAAGTGTGATAAAAATGAGCGGTGATGCCTTGCTGGAAATTGCCTTTGACCAAAACGGAACAAAAAAACTTATGGCAAAGACCGCATCTGCCCACCTCAAAAAGCTGTAACATTTCCAAAATCCCGTCATATACTCCCGTAGGGGGCGTATATAATGGGGAGACTATTGCGAATTATTATTGTTGTTTTGGCTGTTTCTATGCTTACTTTGCTGTTTTTTCGCATCAAATACAACGATTCCATTCGTTCTCTTGCCGAAACGCAGGTAACGAACGCTACATCGGATTTAATCAATGATGCCATAGACCGCCAAATTGAAGACGGCTCCATTCAGTACGACAGAATGGTGTACTTTGAGAAAGATTTAGATGGTCGCATTACCGCATTAAAGACCAATATGAGTGAGGTAAACCGCTTAAAAACGGACATATTAAATCTCATCAACGACGAAATTCTAGCCCTAAGCACAGACGATTTGGGTATCCCGTTGGGCAGTTTGTTCCTGCCGGAGCTTTTATCCGGCAGAGGTCCGACTATCCCTGTGCAAATCCTGTCTATTCGCAATTCCGACGCATCGTTTAGCAGTAATTTTTCCGAAGCAGGCATCAACCAAACTCTGCAACAGCTGAATATGCATGTTAGTGTAGATGTTACTGTTTTGGTGCTTGGTCGTACCAACAGCTTCACTGTCAGCAGTCAGGTGGTGGTTGCCGAAACCATTATTGTCGGTGATGTGCCAGATACCTATTTCCAAACCGGAGGATACTATGAAAGAGAGAATTGAGAAGCTAACCGCCCAATTAAATCTGGCAAATCACCAATATTATGTGCTGGATAATCCCCAAATGCCGGATTTTGAATATGACCGACTGCTCCGCGAATTGGAGAATTTAGAGGCGGAATATCCCGAATTTGCCCTGCCGGAATCGCCAACCCAGCGTGTTGGCGGTGCGGCATTGAGTAAATTTGAAAAGGTAGAGCACCCCGTTCCGCTTATGAGCTTGCAGGATGTATTCTCGCTGGCGGAATTAGATGATTTTTTGGAGAAAATTCTGTCTGTTTATCCCCAAACTACCTTTACAGTCGAGCCGAAGATTGACGGACTTTCTGTTGCGTTGGAATACGAAGACGGCAAATTTGTTCGGGGTGCTACCCGTGGAGATGGCGTCGTAGGGGAAGATGTAACCGAGAATCTCAAGACCATTTATTCTATTCCGATGACCATTTCCAACGCACCGAAACGACTGATTGTGCGTGGCGAAGTATATATGCCCAAAAAAAGCTTTGAGAAGTTAAATGCCGCACAGGAGAAAGAGGGAAAGCCCCTCTTTGCCAATCCGAGAAATGCCGCGGCAGGCTCTTTGCGTCAGCTCGACCCCAAAATTGCCGCAAAGCGCGGATTGGATATTTTGGTTTTCAATGTGCAATTAGCTGACGGTGTGGACTTTCAAACCCACGCAGATACCTTGGAATTTTTACAAAAAATGCAATTCAAGGTCATTCCTTGGACAACGCTTTCGGATGTTTCCGCCATCAATCAGCAAGTGCTTTCCATTAACGAAAATCGTGAAGAGTTGGCGTGCGATATTGATGGTGCCGTTATAAAGGTAAACAACTTGATGCTAAGACAAACGCTTGGCGCTACCGCCAAATTTCCGCGTTGGGCGGCAGCTTACAAGTATCCCCCTGAAATTAAGCCCACCGTTGTGGAGGATATTGTAGTGCAGGTTGGCAGAACAGGTGTGCTGACACCCAAGGCTGTGGTGAGGCCTGTGCGTCTTGCGGGTACGACCGTAACCAATGCCACGCTTCACAATCAAGACTTTATTTCCCAGCGCGACATTCGCATCGGAGATACGGTATCCATTCGCAAAGCAGGCGAGATTATACCTGAAATTTTGGAAGTGGATATTTCCAAGCGTCCCAACGGCACAGCGCCCTATACACTACCAACCGCCTGCCCAATCTGTGGTGCGCCAACCAAACGAGATGCAGAGGGTGCATTCTTGCGTTGCACAGGTGCCGCGTGTCCTGCGCAGCTATCGAGAAATATTGCCCATTTTGTCAGCCGAGATGCGATGGACATTGAGGGACTTGGCGCTTCTATCGTCGAGAGCTTAATCGAAAAGAATCTGTTAAAATCTCCTGCAGACATTTACTATCTTACCTTAGACGAACTGAAACAGCTTTGGCAGAAGGGTGAAACAGCCGCAAAAAAACTGCTGCTTGCCATTGAAAACAGCAAACAGCAGGATTTAGGAAGGCTGATTTATGCGTTGGGTATTCGTCAAGTCGGTGCGAAAACAGGCAAATCACTTGCCTGTGCGTTCGGAACACTTGATAAGCTTTCCGAGGCAACTGTCGAAGAATTGACCCAAGTGGAAGATATCGGAGAAATTACCGCGGAATCTATTTACCAATGGTTCTTGCAACCCCAATCCAAAGATATTGTTGAAAAATTGCGTCAAGCAGGTGTGAATTTTGCATATACCCAAGCGATTACAGATAATCGTTTTGCAGGTCTAACCTTCGTGCTGACAGGCGCATTGAGCAAATTCACCCGCGAGGAGGCAACCGAGAAAATTGAAGCCTTTGGCGGAAAGGCCGCAGGCTCTGTTTCCAAGAAAACAAGCTATGTTGTTGTAGGCGAAAATGCAGGCTCTAAGGAACGAAAAGCAAGAGAGCTGGGAATTCCCATACTGTCAGAAGATGCGTTTTTAGAAATGATTCAATAGGGTAGAGCGACATATCCGAACCAAACAGCCGGAAAGCAAATTGCTTTCCGGCTGTAACTTTATAACGAGAAATCTACATCTTCGTATTTCTGCAAATCCAAGGGTTTCATCTTATGCGGAATCCGCTTACAGGGATTATAGCGGAATTTTCGACAGCTGTCGCAATCGGACACCACGCCGCGTTTTGTGCATAAAATTTGATTGTCTTCCATGGCTGTGCCACGCGCACAATAGCTACAAGAACGGGTTATTTTTTTTCGAAATAGCATACGGTGGCTCCTTTTCTTGTGTGATTATGAGTATTATACAACATTCTTCCGGCAAATGCTACAACTTTTTTCTGTAAAGCAGGCATAGTACCAAACCTATTATTACAAGAAGTAATACAGGTACCCAAACGGGAATTACCAAAATGTCCGTTCTTCCGAACAACAGCGGCTGTAACAGACAGCTAAATGTCGTTGCCAACAGACAATGCAGTACTTTTCCCGGGAAATAATAACCGCTACCCAAACCTTCTGTAACGGATTGCGTTTGCATTCCGACACACAGTCCACCGAATGACAGCATAGAACTTGCGAATACAAAACGCATCCCTTGCTGCGGTATGCTCGATATCATTACACAGCCGTTCGACAGCTCCCAAAAACCCGAAAACAACACCTGCACGCCACTTGGGAATAGCCACAAAAACCACCGCTGACAAAAACCGATTAAAATACGAAATGTAATCACCCAACCGCATACCGTTCCCATCGTTTTTGTTGCGTTTTGTAGCGCCTGCGGCAGAGTGATTGGCTTTGTTTGCGCAACAACACAATTATCATCTGTTTCACCCGGCAGGAAAATGCCCACAAGCAGACTGCTTGCGATATGAATACCCCAAAGCACCCAACAAACAGATAGCTTTGTAAACACGGAAGATAACATACCAAATAGAAATGCAGGTCCTGCGTTGCTGCAAAACCCAAGCATACGCAGAGCTGTTTTCTTCGATAGCTTCCCTTGCTGATAGGTTTGCGTTATCAGATGTGCGCCCACAGGATAGCCTGCAAGAAAACCCAAATACAAAAGCGATTCCGCACCCTTTGGAATTTTGCAAAGTCTATGAATCGGTTGAAGCAATCGAAGCTGTTTTCCAAGCAGGCTACTGCTTATCATTCCCGATAAGATTAAAAATGGAAATAGGGAAGGTATCACCGTACGCATACACAGCTCTATGCCCTCGCGTGCACTTAACAGCGCGGTTTTTGTATCTAATATGATTACCAGCATAGCACAGCCTGCCAATACCCCAATAAAATAACCTGTCCGATTCTTCATGGTATCACCCCATAAGAAACTATGCGTAAATAGTTCAATTCAGCACTACCGTTTCATACACTTACCAAAAGGGGAGGGGTATTATGAAGAAACCGCGTGTTCTTGCCCAAGTGGAAGAAGCCAATATACTGTCGAAGATGCCTCTGGTTGAGCTTGCAGGAAAGTGTCGCGTATTGATAGAAAATCATTTGGGAGTCCTTGCATATTCACCGACAGAAATTCAAATCAAGGTTTCCTATGGTAAATTGGCCGTTACAGGCAGTTGCTTGAAGCTTATGGAGATGAACAAGGAACAGCTGGTAATCACAGGAAACATTCTTGCTGTTCAGCTATACGGGAGGTAAACTATGCAAAAATTCCGATTTGGACAGCTTACCTTGGAAATAACCTGTGCTGACAATATGGCGTTATTAAATGCCGTTAACAAAGCGAAAATCAGGCTTTATGATGTGGTCTATTACAGTGATTTGGTATTACAGGTTACCATATCCAAAAATGATTTTGAAGCCCTTTGTACCATCGCGGAAAAGCAAGGGGCAACCGTAAAAAAGGTCGGCTTATCGGGCATCTATTGGACCTGCAAAAAAATTCTCAAACGGCCTGTTTTGGTTGCTTTGATTGCCTTCTTGTTTGCTTTTTTCTGCTATGTACCCAGTCGTGTTCTCTTTGTTCGTGTTGACGGAAATTCAACGATTCCGGCAAAGCAAATTTTAGAAGCAGCAGGAGAATGTGGCATCAGCTTTGGCGCATCGAGAAGGCAGATTCGTAGCGAAATGATGAAAAACGCGCTGTTGCAAAAAATTCCACAGCTCCAATGGGCTGGC
>JAZNGK010000048.1:0-17630 GCA_045576395.1 Faecousia sp.
AAAATTACCTGCATGGAGTCCGCTCAGCAGACCCTTCAGCTTGTCTATATTGTTGATGCCGTACTCCTTGGAATTAACCAAACGAACACGATAGTTAATATCATAAGTCAGCTGTTTGCCATATTCGATGCAAACCACATCGCCCTGTGCGCTGGCTACTGCCTCATTGATGGAGTCAATCATTCTCTTGGTCTTACCGGAGCCCTTTAGGCCCATAATAATATGAATCATGGAAATTCCTCCTTTGCTTCCAGCTATATGCTGTATCATAATTTTATCAGTTTACACGCCATTTTGCAAGACCCAATTACGCTTGTTGGCAAAAATATTTCTCGATTTCCTTCCTTGTTGCGGAAAGACTGCCTTGAAACACCTCTGCCTTGCCGCCACCGCGCCCTTGCAGGGCACGCACCGCCGGCGAGCCGATGGCTTTTGCGTCCTCGGTACGGCTGATAATGCAAAGGCTATACCCCGCAGTGTCCGTACCCGACAGGGTAACCGCCACCGTACAAGCTTTCGCAATTTGGTCGCACAGCGCGCGATTTTCCGCAGGGGAGAGCCCGTCTTCAAAATGAAGCGCAAACGCCTTGCCTGCATAGCTCTGCGCGATATAGGCAAACAGCCGTTTTTCAAGACCCGTACTGCGGAATTTTTCCGCTGTGAGACTCTCCTGCATTTGGCGCACCGCCTGCACGGTTTCCTGCATTTTTGCCGAAAGCATTTGGCTCACCTGCCGATTTTGGTGATAAATCCCGCCAAGCAGGTCAAGCGCCCGTTTACCGCAGACCATCTCAATCCGCGCGCCCTCATGAAATTTCACACAGGTCAATAGCTTTACCAAGCCGATTTCTCCCGTATATTCTACCTGCGTTCCGCAACAGGCGCACAGGTCAATGTTCGGAATCTCCACGATTCGCACAGGAAAGGGCAAATCCTTCTTCCTGCGGTAGGGAAGACGCGACAACTCCGCCTCGGTCGGATAGTAGCACCTTACGGGAATATTCTGCCAAATGGCGACATTGACCGCATCTTCAATCTCCTGTAACGCCTCCTGCGGTATCCAACCGTCAAAATCAACGGTTACCACATCCTCACCCATATGAAAGCCGACATTGTGATACCCGTAGCGCCTGTGAATGACACCCGAAACCATATGCTCACCGCTATGCTGTTGCATAAAGTCAAACCGTCGCGCCCAATCGATTGTACCGACAACGGTACTTCCCTCTGCCAAGGGCTTGTCGCAAAGATGCACGACGGTGTCCCCGTTTTCATAGACAGCGGAAACCACAGCATCGCCCAAGCTACCCGTATCACAGGGCTGACCGCCACCTTCGGGGTAGAACGCGGTGGCATCGAGGGTGATGGCATAACCGTCCTTTACAGGCGTACAGCCCGTAACCACCGCGGAAAAGGTTTGCATATGGCAATCGGCATAATATAGCTTTTTCACTTCCATAACCGACACTCCTTAGAGGTTTTTACCCATTGTACCACACAGAATCCCTCTTTGCAACGAAGTTAGAGTGGACTTTGTCGAGGAGTTTTTTCGGGTATCGCTCCTGTTTCGTGGGTATTCTAAACTTTTTCCAATTATACTGCAAGTAACACACCAAGGAGGACAAGCTATGCAATGCCAAAAATTAAAAACCTATATGGAAACCGGACGGGTCGTGTTTGTGCCGGCAAATGCCATTCGACCCAATCCTGCCCAACCCAGAAAGCTGTTTCGCGAGGAGCCTTTGCAGGAATTGGCGGAATCCATTCGTCAGCACGGCATTTTGCAACCGCTTTCCGTTCGACGCGTGGGAACAAGGTATGAATTGGTTGCCGGAGAACGACGGTTGCGCGCAGGCATTTTGGCAGGCTTGACGGAAATTCCCTGTATTGTGATGCAAATGTCCGACCAGGAATCCGCGATGACGGCACTTGTTGAAAATCTGCAGCGGCAGGATTTGGACTTTATCGAGGAAGCGCGTGGCATTGATTTGCTGTTACGCGAGCATCATATGAGCCAGGAACAGGTGGCGAAGCTGTTGGGAAAAAGTCAAAGCGGTGTGGCGAACAAATTGCGCCTGTTACGCCACAGCCCACAGATATTGGACGCCATTCGGCAGGCAGAGCTGACCGAACGCCACGCAAGAGCCTTGTTAAAGCTATCCACAGACCACCAAAAGCTACAAGCAATTGCTGTGATTGCAAGGCAGGCGATGAGCGTTGCACGCACAGAACAGTACATCGAAACGCTCCTAAGTCAAGCGGACGGGGATAAGCCACGGGCAAATGTCGGTGCGTTTTTAAGCTACCTGAACCAATCGCTGGCGCGTATTCAGCTTTCGGGCATCTCGGCCGTTTCCGAACGACGCGAAACGGAAAGCCAAATTGTCTTGACTATCACCATTCCCAAAAGCCCGTAACCACCCCTTGGCTCTCCCAGCGGGAGAGCCTTGTTCAAGACAGAACATCGGTTTACATAACGAAAATATTATGAGAAATTTTGTCGTTATGTAAATCGAAGTTATCCACATTCTCCACAAGCTTCTCCACAAGCAAAACGAAAAATACCCTCTGTAAATTGTGAATTTACGGGGGGTATTTCGGAAATTTCTTTATTTTTGGGGAAATTGCAGCGAAAAATATCGGTTTACAGAACAACATCAAAAAATAATCTGCGCGGAGAAGATTCTTCCACTCTTTCCCGTCGCATCCACCGTCAAAACAGGGCCGTCCGTCAAGGCGTAGCCAACGGCAATTTCCTCCGTTTCACGCGCCTCATTTAGGTAGCAAACGGTGAATTCCTGCGCAGGATGTTGCTTGTGGAAGGTGCTCGGAAGCAGGTCCTCCACCCAATCCATATAACGGGTGTTGTTCATATGTCCGTTTTGGTCCAGCAGGGTATAGTGCACCTGTCTTTGTACCGTATGCTCCATCGGTCGGGTGGCGATGGCGTGCGGCGCGGTCAGCTCCGTTCCCGTAAGCGTGCCGTCGACCACCACACCGCTTTTGCCTGGCAGTATCATCGCGCGCGTTCTGCTGTCCATCAGCACCCACAGGCTAATCGACCGAAACAACTCGTTATGGTGCGCGTCATAGGCAACCACCGAACGGGGATACGCCACACGCGTTGTCGGCATCGGCCAGGTTTCCACGGTGATTGTTTCATGTAAACGGGGCAGTCTTGTGATTTGCATACGGTTACGGGTAACCGCCCAAAACAGATGCTTATGTGAAAGCGCATCTCCGCCCACAGCCAACAGACTGCTGTGCTGACCGGCCGCCTCCTGCACAAAGTACAGTAACGACGACAGCTTCGCCCTGCCAAAGCAATCCACATGCATATGCTCGAGCGTAAATTCTTGTGTATAAATGGGTTCCATATTCGCTCCTATCCTCCGATTTCGAGGGTGTATGTGCCGGTCTGTCCGGCTTGATGAACGGACAATACCACCCTATCTCCGGGTGCGTAATTTTTTTGCAAAGCTTGCAAGGCATCAAGCTGATAGACCGGTGTATCACCAAAGGAAATCAGCACATCTCCCGGCGCGATGCCCAAGCTGTCTGCCTCGCTGCCATCTGTAACATGGCAGATATACAGCCCTTGGGGCAGATTATAAAGCTGCTGATAGAGAGTGGGAAGCTCTTGAACGGTCATGCCTGCCAACGACAGCGTAAGCGTATCCGCCTCAGTCGGCAGATGCTCCCCTTGTGAAAAGGACAAGAGCGTGTCCTTTTGCTGTAATTGCCGAAACAGTCGGATATTCAAAAGACTCAACGCGCTCACAATGCCACACAAAAAAATCACCAAAATCAGCAAAAACGCAATCATCCCGTTTCGGTTTTTTTGTGGCTGGGTGCGCCCTGTGCGATATTCATTTTCAAAGCGTTGTTCGTCCATTCAAAAACCTCAAAATCATAAAATAGAACGGTTAATTGCTAAACGGGAGTGTAAAGGTAAATTCCGTCCTGCCGTTTTGGCTGGTAACGGAGATATTTTCTCCATGGCGGTCAATGAGATTCTTCACGATGTAAAGACCCAAGCCCCAGCCGTCCCGATTCTGCGCACGGCTCTTGTCGAGCTTATGGAATCTGTCAAACACCAAGGGCAATTCCGCAGGCGGAATGGTATCGCCATCGTTGCCTACGGTTACATACACCTTGTCGCCGCCTTCACGAATCACAACACACAGCGTACCGCCTGTGGGACAGAATTTCACCGCGTTGTCTACCAAATTATAGACCACCTGTGTAATCGCATCTTGACCGGCACGCGTATATACGGGGTGCTCCGGAAAGTCCACTTCCACATTCAGCGCCTTATCGACAATCTTCTGCTCAAAGGTAATCAGCAGTTGACCCACACACTCGCATACATCAAATCTGGTACGCTGTTCCGGTGGAATTTCCGCCTCGCCCTCCATACGGGAGATATCCAGCATACTGCGCACAAGGCGACTGAGCCGTTTGGTTTCCTGCGACACCAATTGCATATAGTGGTTATGACGATGGGGCGGAATCGTGCCGTCAAGCATACCGTCAACATAGCCGGAAATGGTGGTCATGGGCGTTTTCAGCTCATGGGAAACATTGGCAACAAACTCCTGCCGTTGATACTCGCTTTTTTGCAACGAGGACGCCATATTGTTAAACGCAAGCGCCAATTCCTGCACCTCTTGGGGGCTGTTTTCGTCCACAATCACGCGCGCATCCAAATGCCCATGCCCAAAATCGCTGGCGGTTTTTGCCATATCACGCAGGGGAGAACTCTGCTTACGCGCCATTAAGGTAATCACCAGCACCGCCACCAGCACCACCAACACCGACACCAGCATATAGGTATCTGTCAGCTTGTTGAGCATGGATAATGCCTTACTGACCGGTGTGGACAGGAGTACCACGCCCACAGAACGGTGGGCATTAACATCCACAATCGGCATACCGACCACATAACGGGATTCTTCATACAAGCCCTGTACCAAGCCCATATCCAGCACCACACCCTCGGCAAAAACACGCGCAAGGTATCGCTCCTCAAGCACCATACCTTGATGCCGACAGCCAAGCGGAGAGTCCGAACACAGTACCAGCTTACCACGGCTGTCGCAAATCACCGCATCAGCACCGCTGACACGGGTCGCGATGGATAAGTTTACGAAAAAATCCTGCCTGTTGACTGTGCCTTCGGTATAATAAGCGGTGGCAAGGGCGGTAACGGTAGCGCAATCGGTTTTCAGGTTGTCTTCTACCTGTCGCGTCATCAAATTACGCACCAGCACTTGAAAGGACGCGCCCACCAAAAGCAGCGCAGTCAGCAAAATAATGGATGCCGGAAAAAATGTTCGGCTAAAGGTGGTTTTCATGCCTACAACACCTCAAATTTATAGCCCACGCCCCATACCGTCTTGACACTCCACTTCTCCGAAACGCCCTCGAGCTTTTCCCGCAGGCGCTTTACATGGACATCTACCGTACGGGAATCACCGAAATAGTCAAAACCCCACACCTCGTCGAGCAGTTGGTTTCGGGTGTAAACACGATTGGGAGAAGACGCTAAATAAAACAGCAATTCCATTTCTTTCGGCGGGGTGTCTACCTTTTTGCCGTCCACCGTCAGCTCAAATGCGTCCATATCAATGCTCAGCTTGTCAAACACCAAGCGACGCGCCTTACTGTCATCACTGTTGCGTTCCGTACGGCGAAGCACCGCCTCGATACGGGCGAGTAATTCCTTCATCTCAAAGGGCTTGGTTACATAATCGTCGGCGCCTGCCTTTAAGCCGGTAACCTTATCATCGGTTTCGCCCTTTGCGGTGAGCATAATCACAGGGGTGTCCCCCTCGGCACGAATCGCCTTGCACACCGCCCAGCCGTCCATCACCGGCATCATCACATCAAGCAGCACCAAATTTGGCTTTATGGCGCGGAATTTTTCCAAGCCCTGTCCACCGTCGGATGCCAGGGTAACAGCATAGCCGTCCTTTTCCAAATACAGTTGCAGCAGCTCACGAATGTTGGCATCGTCTTCCACAATCAACACAGATACAGCCATAGCGGAAACCTCCTAAAGTTTCTTTTTTCTCTATTATAACGCAAAAATGCGTTTTGCGGTGAACAATTTGTGAATAGTTCGCCGGCAAAATGTGAACAGACCCCATTTTTTCGTCGGGTACATCGCAGAAATTGACTTGACGGGCAAAAAATGTTATACTAATAGAAATTTGCGTTTGGAGGAAGCGATATGCAGGCACTTTTTATGGCGCTGTTTGCCGGTCTGATTGTCATAGCCGACCAAGTAACCAAAGCGCTTGTTTTGGCAAATATCCCTTTGCACGGCAGCGTGGAAGTGCTTCCCGGTGTGGTGGGGCTGACCTATGTGCAAAATTTTGGCGCGGCATTTTCCTCTTTTCAAGGTATGCAATGGCTGTTCGCCTTGATTTTCGTGCTGTTCACCGTTGGCGTGATTTGGGAGTACAAGACAAAGCACCTGCCCTTTACCACCTTTGAACGGTGGTGCGTAGCCGCTGTTTACGGCGGTGGCTTGGGCAATATGATTGACCGCCTGCGCTTTGGCTATGTGGTGGATATGATTGAAACGCAATTTATCGAATTTCCCGTATTCAATGTTGCAGATTGCTTTATCACTTGTGGCTGTATTGTCTTGATTGCGCACCTTGTGCTGTGCAATCGGGAATTTTGGAAGGAAGACAAAAAATGATTCTCATTGCCGATACCCCCAACGAACGGCTGGATGCTTTTTTGGCACGCGAGGCGGAAGGTCTGACCCGTTCTGCCGCCCAGCGATTGATAGAAGACGGCTGTGTCTTGCGAAACGGCAAGACCGGCAAAAAAAACGACAAGCTCTCCGTCGGAGACGAGATTCGCGTTACACTTCCCGAAGCCAAGCCTGTGGACATTGTGCCTATGGACATTCCCTTGGAAATCGTCTATGAGGACGCAGATGTGCTGGTCATCAACAAGCCCAAGGGCTTGGTCGTGCATCCTGCCGCCGGACACCAAGCTGATACCTTGGTAAACGGCTTGCTCTTTTCTCACGCAGACCAATTATCCGGCATCAACGGGGAGCTGCGCCCGGGAATTGTCCACCGAATCGACAAGGACACCTCCGGCCTTTTGGCAGTTGCCAAAAACGATTTGGCGCACACCGTCCTTGCCTCCCAGCTCAAAGACCACTCCATGGCAAGAACCTACGAGGCCATCGTCTGCGGCAATCTCAAGGAAGATTCCGGCACCGTAGACGCGCCCATCGGCCGCCACCCCACAGACCGAAAAAAGATGTGCGTAACCCAGCGAAACGCCAAACAAGCCGTAACCCATTGGGAAGTCATTGCCCGTTACAGGGGCTACACCCATGTGCGCTGTCGGTTGGAAACAGGTCGCACGCACCAAATTCGCGTTCATATGGCGCACATCGGGCATCCCATTTTGGGCGATACCGTCTACGGACGCAAAAAACCGGAGCTGGGACAAGCCACCCAATGCCTGCACGCAGGCGTGCTGTGCTTTTCTCACCCCAGAGATGGACGCCCCGTTATGGTAATGGCTGATTTACCTGCCTATTTCAAAGAAGTTTTAGAGAAACTAGAGAGGATGTCTTAATGGCACTTTTTGACGATATTTTACTAACGGTCGACTACGACCGCACCCTTACTGCGCCCGATTCTACCATTCCGGAACGGAACTTAGAGGCGATTCGCTACTTCATCGAAAACGGTGGCAGCTTTACTATGAATACCGGTCGCAGCACCACCACTTACGGCGCATTGATGGATGTGATTCCCACCAACGCACCGCTTCTGCTCTACAACGGAAGCGCCGCCTACCAAGACGGTGCGTTCGTCTACACCCACGAGATCGACTTGGATATGTGGTCGGTGTTAAACCAAGTGGCAGAGGAATTCCCCGACCTAAACTTGGAAGTGCAAAGCCTGTACGACCACCATTTAATCAACGAAAAGCCGGAGTTTGTGGCGTTTTACGAGGGCATCGGCTGGCATCATTCCTCCGCCAAACCGGGGGATGATTTGGGTCCGTTTGTAAAATTTGCCATATACGGCAAGCCCCATTTCAACGCCGTTGCCACTATGTTTGACATAACCGAGGAAGAGCAGGCGGAATTTGACCGCGTCGAAAAGCGCATTACGGAGCTTTGGGGCGATAAGGTTGTGGTGTTCCGTGCGGCACCGCGGATTATCGATGTCCACGCAAAGGGTGTTTCCAAGCTCAATGCCGCGCGCGATTTGCAGGCGCGTTTGGGTAAAAAAATCCTTGTGTGCGTGGGCGATGCAGAAAACGACATCACGATGCTCGACGGCGCCGATTATGCCTATTGTCCGGCTGACGGGGTGGTGGCTGACCGATATGAAACGGTGTGCAACTGTGCCGACGGTGCCGTTGCAGATGTGATTTACAAAAAAATTCCGGAAATTCTGGGGATTCAGCCTTGACAGAATCCGTTTCCTGTGCTACTATCTTATAGCTGAATCGTCAGGATAGATGGATTTGCGGGTGTAGTTCAATGGTAGAACACCAGCCTTCCAAGCTGGATACGCGGGTCCGATTCCCGTCACCCGCTCCATTCCAAATGCGCCAGTAGCTCAGTTGGATAGAGCAACTGCCTTCTAAGCAGTAGGTCGGGGGTTCGAGTCCCTCCTGGCGTGCCAAGCCTCCCTGCGGTCGGCAGTGAATAGTGAAAAGTTAATAGTGAAAAGTTGCGGTGTGCCTTCGGCACGATTTTAAATAGTCGGCTTTGCCGACACATCAACTCTTCACTCTTCACTTTTAACTCTTAACTTTATATATGGTGGGTATAGTTCAATTGGCAGAGCACCGGATTGTGGTTCCGGGCGTTGTGGGTTCGAGTCCCATTACCCACCCCAAAGCCCTAAAGGCGTAAGCCTTTGGGGCTTACTTATTCACTTTTCACTATTCACTCTTCACTAATAATGCCTTTCGGTCTTTGAACTAATAACTAATAGTGAATAGCGAAGAAGTCGTGATATCCGCTTTATGAATGAAATTAAATTTTGTCATTTAGAAAGATAAATGCTGTTTTCCAATCACAAAAACCATTGGTAGTGCTGACTTTTTGCTTGAATCCTGTAAAACAACTTGTACCATAAAAAAGAACACCCTTGCGGTGTTCTTTTTGTTGAAACCATAGTTCTTCTCTGCTATAATAAAAAAAATACACTGAGGCAGGTGAGAAAATGGCGCAAAAAACAGACTATATTGCTGTATTTGACTCCGGTGTGGGCGGAATCAGTGTTCTGCGTGAGCTGAAAAAGCTATGCCCCAATGAGCATTACCTGTATTTTGGAGATTCTGCCAATGCGCCCTACGGAAATAAAACCACCGAGGAAATTCGGGCGCACACCTTGCAAAACGCCAAAATGCTCCTGCAACGCAACACAAAAGCCTTGGTAATTGCCTGCAACACCGCCACCGCGGCCGCCATTGACCTATTGCGTCAACAATACCCCAACACCATTATCATAGGCATTGAGCCGGCGCTTAAATTGGCGGTTGACCATTTTCCCAAAGGCAGAATCGGCATTATGGCAACGAAAGCCACACTCCGCGAGGAGAAGCTTTTCCGGCTGTTGAAGCGCTTCCCCAATGCGCAGGTGGAAAAGATTTTTGTGCCGGGTCTTGTGGAGCTGATTGAGCGTGGGCAAGCCGATGCGCCCGAAACGCACGCGCTGTTACAGCAACATCTTGCCCCCTATATCGGCAAATTAGATGCCTTGGTGCTGGGTTGCACGCATTACCCCTTCGTAAAAACAGGAATCGCGCAAATTTTGGGTGAAAGCGTTCTGTTACTTGACGGTGGCGCAGGCACCGCGCGCCAAACCAGGCGATGCCTTGCGGAAAAAGACCTGCTCAACGACGGGCAGGGCAGTATAACCATAGAAAACAGCCTGGCAACACCCGCAATTTTACAGCTTTCCTTCAACCTGTTGGGAGGGAATGACGATGAATGATGTTTTGGTAATCGGAATTGCAGGCGGTAGCGGCAGCGGGAAAACCACCTTGATGAAGAATTTAATCGCAACCTTTGGTGATGTCGCCACCGTACTCAGCCACGACAACTACTATAAACGGCACGACGAGCTATCCTACGAGGAGCGCTGTACCCTCAACTACGACGAGCCCAACGCCTTTGATACCAGCCTCATGGTCTACCAATTGGACCAGCTCCGCCATGGACAGGCAATCGATTGCCCTGTATACGACTTTACCGTACACAACCGCAGCGACGAAACCACCCGTATTCAACCCTCTCGGGTGATTATCGTGGAAGGCATTTTGATTTTTGAGAATCCCGAACTGCGGAACTTGATGGACATTCGCATTTTTGTCGATGCAGATGCGGATATTCGCCTGTGCCGACGGATAAAACGAGATGTCAACAAGCGCGGTCGTTCCTTGGAATCGGTGCTGCTGCAATATCAGCAGACCGTCAAGCCTATGCACGAATTGTATGTGGAGCCAAGCAAGCGCTATGCGAACATCGTTGTGCCCGAGGGTGGCAAAAACTTGGTTGCCTTGGAGCTGATTGTGGACCGGATTCGCACACATTTGGAAAAATAAACTACTTCCAATTTGCTGCCCTTTTTTCGTTACTTGCAATTCATTTTTGGGTATGATAGAATAAGAACATCAAAGCTTAAGGAGTTTTCAATGGCCAAATATTTGACTATTTTTCTTGTTTCTATGGTGCCGATTATCGAGCTGCGGGGTGCTATGGTGATGGCAATGGCGCCGGGTATGGACATTCCGTTCCCCTTAGCGCTGGTCATTTGTGCAATCGGCAATATGCTCCCCGTACCTTTCATCTACTTTTTTGCAAGAAAAGTTCTGGTTTGGGGCAGCACAAAAAGATATATCGGCAAATTCTTTACCTTTTGTTTGGAAAAGGGCGAGCGCGCCGGTCAAAAATTGGTAGAGACCACCGGCAGAGGCGGTCTGTTCATCGCACTGATGCTGTTTGTGGGCATTCCCCTGCCGGGCACCGGCGCATGGACAGGCACGCTGGGCGCAAGCTTTTTGGATATGGGCTTTAAGTCCACAGTCCTGTCCGTATCCTTGGGTGTTATTTTAGCAGGTATTATTATGGCGCTGGCAAGCACCGGCGTTTTTGCCGTATTCGGCGCATAAGGAGGAATAATATGGATTGTCTGTTTTGTAAAATCATCGCAGGGGAGATTCCCTCTACCAAGGTGTATGAGGACGATTTGGTTTACGCCTTTCGGGACATCAATCCCCAAGCGCCCACGCACATTTTGGTCATTCCCAAGGCGCATTTGGCAAGCATGAATGAAGTAACAGCTGAAAACAGCCAAGTGGTTGCCCACATTTTTGCCGTCATTCCCCAAATTGCCGCGGCAGAAAAGCTCACAAACGGCTACCGCGTAGTGTCCAACTGCGGTGCAGATGCCGGTCAGACGGTGCACCACCTGCACTTTCATATTTTAGGCGGCAAGGAATTATCCTTAGAAATGGCTTGACAAATTCTGACAAAGGATTATAATAAAGTCAATCGCATACAACGTCTTCGGGGAGCCGGCGCACCGGCTGAGATTGGAGCAATCCTAAACCCGTGAACCTGATACGGTCCGTACCGTCGTAGGAAAAGATGCATAAATAAGATACCTTCTGTATCGCATTGCACCTTAGACGGTTGCAATGCGATATATTTTTTAAGGAGGTTTGCAAAATGGCAAACAAAACTAGACGCATCACCGAAAGCGCAATGCTTTTGGCGGTGGCAATCGTGCTGGAGCTTGTCTCCAAAATGTTCATCCCGGAAATGCCCTTCGGTGGGCAGGTTACCTTGGTGAGTATGCTCCCGGTGGTGCTGATTTCCTATCGGCACGGCGTAAAATGGGGTCTGTTCTCCGCCTTTGTTTATGCGCTGCTGGAAATGGCGCTGGGCGCGAAAACGGTCAGCGCGGCTTTTCTGCCCGGTTACTTCGGCGACGGCGCAATGATTTTTAACGCCTTGCTTATGTGCCTGCTGGACTACGTTGTGGCGTTCACGGTACTAGGTCTTGGCGGTGTTTTCCGCGACCGTATCCAAAAGCCCGGTCTGTCTTTGCTGTGTGGCTCTCTGGTGGCGTTGGGTCTGCGGTATTTGACGCACATTCTTTCCGGCTATATTCTGTTCGCTTCCTATGCCGAATGGTTCTTTACGCAAGACGGATTCCCCGCTTGGGGCGCTATGCTGGTAGAAACCCTCAGCCCCGTTGCTTTGGGATTGACCTACTCTGTGGTATATAACGGCTTTTATATGATTCCCGAAATCATTTGCACCGCAGTTGTTTCTGTTATTCTGGCCCGCGTGCCGAAAATCGTCAAAAAAATCAGTTAAACAAAGAACCGGGAGAGTCGCAAGACCCTCCCGGTTTTATGTGTTTTATATATCGGCAAGGATAAACAATCTTAGCCTTATCAAAAAGCAGCAACCGCAAAGTATCCCAATACCACAACGCCCAAAATGATGCGGTAGATGCCAAAAGCGCGGAAGCTGTGATTACGCACATATTCCATAAGTCCCTTGATGACAAGCAGACTCACGACAAAGCTCACCACACAGCCGACGATGAGCACACCTATTTCCGTGCCGGTGGGCATTGCCGCCTCACCGCCCAGAATATCCAGACCGTATTTCAGCGCCTTCAGCGCGCTGGCGCCCAGCATTGTGGGAATAGCAAGGAAGAAACTAAACTCCGCGCCGGCAGACCGCCCCACACCCAGCAAAATCGCGCCCAAAATGGTCGAACCGCTACGGGAAGTGCCGGGAATTAACGCCAAGCATTGGAACATACCGATGAACAGGGCGGTTTTATAATCCAAGGCATAGACCGTTTCAATCTGCCTGTTACGGGCGGTATTGCCCTTTTCCAGGAACAAAAATGCCACGCCATAAATAACCAAAGCAATTGCGACAACCACATAGTTATACAAATGCGCGTCCATCCAATCGTCCAAAAACAGACCGATGACTGCTGAGGGAATCACCGCCACAATCACCTTAAACCACAACTGCCAGGTGTCCTTCCGTTCGGCTTGCCCCTTTTTGAGCGAAAACGGATTCAGCTTGCGGAAGAACAGCGCAATCACAGCCAAAATCGCGCCCAGCTGAATGACCACTTGGAACATTTCATAAAAGGCATCGGAAACATTCAGCTTAATAAATTCGTCCAGCAGAATCATATGTCCCGTCGAGGAAATGGGAAGCCATTCCGTAATGCCCTCAACGATACCGAACAGCACCGCCTTTAACAACTCAATCACAGTTTCCATATGTGGGTGGCTCCTTCCAAAATTCAGCCTGTCCTGCAGGCGGTTTATGTCTTGTCGATTTTATTATTATACTACGGTACAGGCGGAATTTCAAGGGAATTCCGCCTGGGCATTATTTGTGAATCAAGGTTACGACACTTTCGATATGGCTACACCGGGGAAACAAGTCTACCGCTTGGGCGGATTTGAGTGCGTAGCCGTGGTCTTTCAAAAGCGAAACATCTCGCGCCAAGGTGGCAGGGTCGCAGGACACATACACAATTCGTCGCGGTGCCATACGCGCCAGCGCCTCGATGGTGTCGGCATTGAGCCCCTTTCTGGGTGGGTCAACCACCACCACATCGGGCTTTACGCCCCGATTTTCCAGCTCCAACGAGGCTTTGCCTGCATCGCCACAGAAAAATTCCACATTTTCGATGCCGTTTCGACGGGCGTTTTCCTTGGCATCCGCCACCGCCTGTTCCACAACCTCCACGCCAATGACCTTGCCTGCCGCCTGTGCCATCGCAAGAGTGATGGTACCCACACCGCAGTACAAATCCAAAACCAAGTCCTGCTTCGTAATTTCTGCCTGTTTGATGGCGGCTTCATAGAGCCGTTCGGCTTGGTCGTGGTTGATTTGATAGAAGGAATGGGGCGACAGACGGAACTGCAAAGAGCAGAGTGTATCGGTAATATAGCCTGCGCCATAGAGGTTAATAAGCGTTTCACCCAAAACGGTGTTGCCCTGCTTGGTGTTCACCGACAGGACCAAGGAAGTAAAGCCTTCTACAGTTTTCAGCCGTTCAATCAAGTCCTCCGTATGGGGGAGTGTTCGCCCGTTGACCACTAAGCACACCAAAATCTGCTTTGACACCGCGCCCTGTCGTACATAAATATGGCGAAGAAGCCCCTTATGGGTGGTTTCGTCATAAGCGGATATGCGATAGTGGTTTACATAATCTATCACAAGCTTTCGCACGCGGTTACATTCGTCGGGTAGAATTAAGCAATTTTGATTTTCAACGACCTGATGGGTGCCTGCCTTGAAAAAGCCTGCATAGACCCGTCCTTTTTGGCACGCAACGGGATATTGCGCCTTGTTGCGATACCCCTTACAGGTGGGCGCAGGCAGAATCGGCACGCTGTCCAACGCCTCTCCGCCAATGCGATTGAGGGCATTTTTCACCCGTTCTGCCTTTAATCGGCTCTCCTCTTCATAGTCCATATGCCAAAAATCACAGCCTCCGCACAGCTTGGCAACAGGGCACGCACGATTCACCCGATGGGGGGATTTTTCCAAAATCTCCACAATTTTACCCAACGCCCAAGTTTTTCCTGCCTTTTCAATGCGGATAATATAGGTTTCCCCCGCAATCGCGTTCGGCACGAAGACGGCACAGCCCTCCACATGGGCAACGCCCTGCCCCTCAGTGGTGTAGTCGGTTATACAGGCTTTGTATTGTTTGTTCTTTTCCAGCATCCGCTGACCTCCAAAATCGGTGGTTAAATTTTTATTATCATATCACAAAACAGCGCAATACACAAGACGATTGCGGCACATCGTCCCGTATAAAAGAATACCCCTCGGTATGCACCGAGGGGTAGTGAGGATTTTACTTGTTTTGTAAGTAGCTGTCAATGGCAGCAGCGGCTTTCTTGCCTGCGCCCATTGCCAAAATAACGGTAGCCGCACCTGTAACGGCATCGCCACCTGCGAACACACCGTCGCGTGTGGTCATTTCGCCTTCGTTCACAATCAGACAGCCCTTCTTATTGGTGTCCAAGCCGGGTGTCGTGGAACGAATCAAGGGGTTGGGGCTTGTGCCCAAGGACATAATCACCGTATCGACATCCAGCACAAAGTCGGAGCCTTCCACCTCGATGGGACGGCGTCTGCCGGACGCATCCGGCTCACCCAGCTCCATACGAATACAGTTTATACCGCAAACCCGACCGTTCTCGTCGCCGATAATCGAAGTGGGGTTGCACAGGGTTTTGAACTCGATGCCCTCTTCCTTTGCGTGGTGCTGTTCTTCCAAACGCGCAGGCATTTCCGCCTCACCGCGACGGTAGACCACATACACCTTCTCTGCGCCCAAGCGCATCGCGCAACGGGCGGCGTCCATCGCCACATTACCGCCACCGACGACCGCAACCGCCTTGGATTTGACCACGGGGGTGTCATACGCCTCGTCGTAAGCCTTCATAAGGTTTGTACGGGTCAGGTACTCGTTGGCAGACATAACGCCCTTGAGTGCCTCACCGGGGATATTCATAAACATGGGAAGACCTGCACCGCTACCGACGAATACAGCTTCAAAGCCCATTTCAAACAGCTCGTCAATGGTAAGCACCCGTCCGATAACCATATTGGTCATCACCGTTACGCCCTGCGCCTCCAGCTTGGTGATTTCGTTGGCAACAATCGCCTTGGGCAGACGGAATTCGGGGATACCGTAGACCAGCACACCGCCTGCGGTATGCAGAGCCTCAAACATCGTTACTTCGTAGCCATGCTTTGCCAAATCCGATGCGCAGGTCATACCGGCAGGACCGGAGCCGACAACTGCGACCTTCTTGCCGTTCGAAGCGACCTTTTCGGGCATCGCGTTGACATTCTCACGATACCAATCCGCCACAAAGCGCTCCAATCGACCGATTGCCACAGGCTCGCCCTTGATACCACGGACACATTTTGCCTCGCATTGGGTTTCCTGCGGGCAAACTCTGCCGGAAAGCGCCGGCAGGGCATTGGTGGACGTGATAATCTCATAGGCGGTCTTGAAATCGCCCTCGGCAACCTTGCCGATGAATTCGGGAATCCGCACATTGACGGGACAGCCCTCTACACATTTGGGATTTTTACATTTTAAGCACCGGCCTGCCTCTTCAATGGCCATTTCCGCGGTGTATCCCAATGCAACTTCCTTGAAATTTCTGGCACGAACCTTGGGGTCCTGCTCAGGCATGGGGGTCTTCGTTAAAGTCATATTCGCCATTTTGCATTTCCTCCTTATTTTATCAGCTCTTTGCCCATTTTTTCCATACGGCACGCGTGCTTTTCGCTAACCTCTGCCTCGCGACCGCGGTATAGACTGTTACGGCTCATCAGCTCCGCAAAATCGACCTTATGCCCGTCAAATTCGGGGCCGTCCACGCAGGCGAACTTGGTTTCACCACCAACGGTTACACGACAGCCACCGCACATACCTGTGCCGTCGACCATAATCGGGTTCAGGGACACAGAGGTGTGGGTACCGAACGGCTCGGTGGTCTTGCAGACGAATTTCATCATGGGAATCGGTCCGATTGCCAAAACCTCGTCAAACTGCTCACCCTTTTCAAGCAATTCCTGCAAGGCAACCGTTACCAAGCCATGACGGCCGTAAGAACCGTCGTCGGTCATAAGGATAAAATTGTCGGCAACGGCCTTGAATTCCTCCTCCAAAATCACAATATCCTTGCTACGGAAACCTACAATAACCGTAACCTCGGCACCTGCTTCCTTAAATGCCTTGGCAGAGGGAAGCGCGATGGCACAGCCGACGCCGCCACCGACCACGCAAACCTTCTTCTTGCCCTCGACAGGGGTGGGCTTGCCCAGGGGACCTACAAAATCGCGAATGTAATCGCCTTCGCTCAACTGACCCAAAGCGTTGGTAGCAAAGCCAATCTTTTGGAAGATGATGGTAACCGTTCCCTTTTCGCGGTCATAGCCTGCAATCGTCAGAGGAACACGCTCGCCCTGCTCGTCAATGCGGAATATAATAAACTGACCTGCCTTTGCCTTTTTGGCAATAAACGGCGCCTCAATTTCCATGAGGGTTACGCTGGGATTCAGCTCTTTCTTATGTGCAATTCTAAACATGTTTTATCCATCCTTTATTGGAACAATTTTCGCAACTTTTATTCTAGTATACAGCAGGGATTTATCAATTATTTAGCTGAATGTTTGATAAAATTATGTCAATTTCTGCCTGATTTTCTTGGCAGTTTTCGCTAGGGCAGTAAAATTGCAGTATCCAAAAATTCGTTTCTCCTGCGAAGGTTGCGGTGGTGTAGGTATAATTCTTGCCCGAAACAGATGCCTCATAAGTAAATACATAGCCGTTTCCGAAAGGTTTTGGCGTGCAGGAAAGCTCGTTTCCGCTTAAGACAAGCGCGGTGTAGCCTTCCAGGGTCATATCCTTAAAATCGGCTTTTTTCTCTGCCATTCCTTTGAAAATCAAGGTGTTTCTGCCATAGAGAAAATCTGCATCCTGGGCATAGGCTTCCGCCGAAAGATTGATGAAATCTCCCGGTAATGTCAGCTGTAAATCCGCACA
>JAZNGK010000049.1:0-8143 GCA_045576395.1 Faecousia sp.
GAGGAGGGTAGATAGTTCATGCGTAAAAGTCCGTCCAAGCCGGAGGCATAACCGCCCTGCACCATGCCGCTATGACCGGAAGCGGCAATCGTGGCGCTGATTTCCAGGGAGGAGTCCAATACAGATTTTACCACCGCATAGTTGACACCCACCTCGCTGACCAAGCCGACCAGCTCACCGTAGGCGGTAATGGCGCACATACCTGCTTGAATTCCCACATTGGTGCCCCGATTGATGGTAAAGGTATTGCTCCAATCGGCAGAGCTGGTGGAGATGATATAGGCATCTACCAGCTTGTAATCTTCGTTGGCATCAATCAGCTCCAATGCGGCGCGCAAGCGTTCGTTTTCCTGCTTGGTGGCATAGGCATCTCTCGCTTCGTCCTCAATAGAGGCAAGCTGTTCCTTTAAGGCTTCGTTTTCCGCCAATAGGGCCTCGTAGCCGAAAATATAGTCATACACCTGTTGGGATTGGTCGATGAGCTTGCTCACACCGGCGCGGAATGGTGTCAGCACGCCCTGCACCAGAACCTGCGGCAATTTCAGTCCGGTCAGCGAGCTGACCACTGCCAGCACCACCGCCAGCAAAACCGCCGCGACAAGGACAATCCGTACGCGGTTTGTAAAAAAGTGTTTCATAGGGTTTCCTCCATTAGGGTCTTTAGTATCTGTCCCAGACGGCACACCGGCAGTCCCATTACATTATAGTAATCGCCTGTGATTTTTTCCACAAAGAGGGCGGCACCCCCTTGAATACCGTAGGCACCTGCCTTGTCCATCGGCTCGCCGGTGCGAATGTAGGTACGGATTTCCTCATCAGACAGTTCCCGAAAGTGAATATCCGTTACCTCGGTGCAGACCGTTGCGGTACTGCCCTTTAGAACGGTCAGACCGGTCATCACCTGGTGGTCCTTGCCGGATAACAGCTTTAGCATACGAAAGGCGTCTGCCTCGTCCTTGGGCTTGCCCAATATCTTGCCGTCGCATACGACAATGGTGTCTGCGGCAATTACCACATCTTCTGCGTTATGGGGTGTGGCTTCCGCTTTTAACCGGCTGACACGCGAAACTTCGTCGTAAGCTGATTTGGTTTCGTCCATTGTTTCGTCAATGCTTGCCACCCGAACGGTAAAGGGAATATGAAACAATTCCATAAGTGTCTTGCGTCGGGGGGATTGGGATGCGAGAATCAGTTGCATAACAGCTCCTTGGTAATGAAATAATGAGGGGGCTATTCCACACCTCTTAGGTACAGTCCTCTGGTGCAAGCACCCGGGTCAAAGAGGGCAGATGTTTGACAGGCAGACAGAATACGGTCCACCTCTCTGGGATTTTCCGTGGTAAAGTAAACGCGGGTTGCCCATAATCCCAAGCGCGCCAAATCCTCCTGCCGGTCCAGCCAATAGAGCTTTTTGCCATTGAGCAGGACGCTCCGGCAGGAATCTCCGTCTTTGATAACGGGGAACTCTGCACCGGTCTTATCGGTGAGCTTGGCAGACGCGGCGGTGCAGGTGCATTGTCCCGTTCTGCCGCGAATCAGACAGTTTTCCGTTATCATCAGCGGAAGCCGTCCGTAGACCAACAGCTCACAGGGCACACCCTTGCTCACATCGCGAATTTGGGGCAGGGTCATTTCAAAGCTCAGGCAAGCTGAGCGCAATTGCAAATCCCGGGCGCAATTGACACTTGCGGAATTATATAGATTCAATCCGAAATCGCCTCTTGCGCGCAGTCCACACTCCCGTACGGGAATCAGCAGACCGATGTTGCCGATAAGCGCTTCCTGCACGCCCAAATTCTTTACGGTCAGCAAATCCTGGTGGAGCTTTGCCAATTCCGTGTCGTGGACAATCCGTGGCAGTACCGCACAGACACGCACCTGGTTTGTGAGACTTTGGCAGAAAACGGTATCTGCACACAACAGATGTAGCGGTACATACAGGACAGCCGGATGCATTTTTAGTAGTTTCGGTGTAATTTGCTCACGGGTGGTAACCTGTACGGTCAGCTCCGGTGGCGTGCTCTGCCCTTTGTAATGGGGAATTCGTTCGGGGCGGTGCAGTACGGGATTATCCCGACGGGCGCGTTGTGCAGTCAGTAAATTTAATACATCACGACGCAATGCGTTGATGGTTGCGGCAGACAGGGTCAGACCCGGTGCAATGTCCGAGCGTACGCGTGTGCAGAGGTAGGGCGTACCGCCTGTTTTGCTTAGACGGGCGGCTAGGGCATCGTGGGTCAAATCCACGCTACGGGCGTATTCCGGCGCAGGGCCGGACAGACTGCAAATGCGCCCGTCGGCATCTGTTACGGTCAGAAGTGTTTGTCCGGTGTGTACCACCATTTGAAATTCAACCGGCACAAGCGCGACTTCGGTTGCCTCGTAGGTTTGCCGCATATCCTTGCACCAGCGCTCGTTGGTGATGGTATCTTCCCGGATACCGAACATATGCAAGCCGGTTTTGCCGGAATAGTAGTCGGTAAAGCCTTGGCGGTTAAAGGCGGTGGAGAGCTGTTCAAGCATCGGACGGGTTACTCTGCCGGAATCAATGGCATGCCGATAGACTTGGGTAACGGCCGCGACATATTCAGGGCGTTTCATACGGCCTTCCAGCTTCAAAGAGGTAACGCCCATATCTTCCAATTCTTTCACATACTGCACGGTGCAGTTGTCCTTTAGACTTAAGGGATATTTATTCTCCCAACGGTTGTAGCCGTAGCTTTGGCGACAGGGCTGGGCGCAGCGCCCCCGATTGCCGGAGCGCCCGCCGATCGCGGCAGAGAGGTAGCATTGTCCGGAGTAGCCCATACACAATGCGCCATGTCCGAACACTTCAATTTCAATGGGGGAGTTGGCGCAGATATAGCGAATCTCCTCACGCGACAGCTCGCGACTGAGAACCACCCGTTGCATACCCATACCGGCGCAAAATTGTACACCGGGCAAGGAGTGAACGGTCATTTGGGTAGAGCCGTGAAGGGGAATATGCGGGGCAATTTGCTTGCACAGCTGTACGATACCCAAATCCTGCACAATCAAGGCGTCCACACCGGCGGTGGCGGCATGACGAATCAGCGCCGTAGCCTCGTCCAGCTCCCTGTCGGACACCAGGGTGTTCAGGGTTAAATGGACAGCTACACCGCGAATATGGCAGTATTTTACAGCCTCTGTCAGGGCCTGGGGGGTGAAATTCTTGGCGCTTTGACGGGCGTTAAACTGCCCACAGCCCAGATATAC
This sequence comes from Faecousia sp., assembly GCA_045576395.1. GTDB lineage: Bacteria > Bacillota > Clostridia > Oscillospirales > Oscillospiraceae > Faecousia. Next base: position 3,238 of record JAZNGK010000049.1, read on the forward strand.
TGCGTTGGCTCCGTTCTGTACCGCCGCACGCAGAGCCTCCATAGACCCTGCCGGTGCTAATAATTCCAGCATAATTATCTCTCTCCAAATGGTATACTTATGGGCATTATACCATATTTATCGCGCAACTTCTACCCTGTTTACAAGAAATTCAAGAAAAATTCATTCGTTCGGTCGCGGTGGCGGTTGCTTTCTCTTGTGCGGTGTATGTACCGACAGGGAACTTTATGCAATATGACAGGAATGGAAAACGATTTTTGGTAATTTTCGATAGGTCGGGCGCGCTTTACAAAAATCACAAAAAAAGCATTGAAATCACTTCCTCTTTCGTGTATAATGTATGTATTGTGGTGATAAACCACCGTCCAAGAAAGGAGATTGAACATAATATGTATACTGCAAATGCAATTCGCAACATCTGTCTGCTGGGACACAGCGGAAGCGGCAAGACCGCGCTGGCAGAGAGTTTACTTTACATGACCGGTGCCATTGACCGTATGGGCAAGAATGCTGACGGCAACACCGTTTGTGATTATGACCCGGAGGAAATTCGTCGTAATATTTCGATTTCCACCTCTTTGGTGCCGCTGATATATAAGAACACGAAGCTGAATTTGCTGGACACCCCCGGTGGCTTTGACTTCTCCGGTGCGGTTATGGAAGCGCTCCGTGCGGCAGATGCGGCAATTATCGTGTGCTCTGCCAAGGACGGTATCACCGTCGGTGTGGAAAAGGCTTGGAAGTACTGTGAAGAACGGAATATGCCCTGTATCATCTACATTTCCAAGGTAGATGAGGATAACTCCGATTATAATGCCACCTTCGATGCTCTGCGTGCTAAGTACGGCAACCGGATTGCACCGGTGGTTGTGCCGATTTGGGACGCAAATCATAAGGTAACCGGCATTATCGATGTGCTCAACAAGCGCGCCTATGAGATGCAGAATCTAAAGCGCGTGGAAATTGATATCCCCGAGGGGAAAGAGATTGTGATTACGGAATTTAACGATGCTTTGAAGGAAGCCGTTGCCGAAACCAGTGAGGAATTTATGGACAAGTTCTTCGGTGGTGAGGACTTTACCTATGCCGAAATGATTAAAGGTATGCACAAGGGCGTTTTGGAGCGCACGATGTTCCCTGTGCTATGCGGTTCGGGTGTGAATTGTCTGGGCAGTCTTATGCTCATGGACCACTTGATTGACCTATTCCCCAACCCTATTGAGGGTAACTATCATAAGGCAACATTATCTGACGGAACGACCGAGGAATTCGTGGTTTCTCCCGGTGGTGTGCCCTCTGCGTTTGTATTTAAGACCGTTTCCGACCAATACGGCAAGTACTCTTATGTGAAGGTGCTTTCCGGTGAGATTACTTCCGATACCACCTTGGTCAATGCCCGTACCGGCGAGACCGAAAAGCTGGGTAGACTTTACGCCATGTGCGGCAAGAAGGCAACCGAGATTAAGGCGCTTGCCTGTGGCGATATCGGTGCCATCGGTAAGATGGATAAGGTTAAGACCGGCGATACTCTGTGCGACCCCCGTAAGGTGGTGTCCCTCAAGCAGATTCCTTACGCGCAGCCTTGCTACTCCCAGGCGATTGCCCCCAAGGCAAAGGGTCAGGAAGAAAAGGTGGCGGCAGGTCTGGCAAGACTGAATGAGGAAGACCCCTCCTTCACTGTGGTAAACAATGCCGAAACCCATCAGCTGGTGCTTTCCGGCGCAGGCGACCAACAGCTCGATGTGCTGGTTTCCAAGCTTAAGAGCCGTTTCGGTGTGGATGCAGAGCTGAGCCCGGCAAAGGTTGCGTTCCGTGAGAAGATTAAAAAGACCGTTGAGGCACACGGTCGGCACAAGAAGCAGACCGGCGGCTCCGGTCAGTTCGGTGATGTTTGGGTGCGCTTTGAGCCGCAGGAAGAACAGGACGAGCTGATTTTTGATGTGGAAGTCGTTGGCGGTGCCGTTCCCAAGAACTTTAACCCTGCCGTAGAAAAGGGTATTCAAGAAGCCATTTTGAAGGGACCTCTGGCAGGCTACCCCATGGTTGGCCTAAAAGCTGTTCTGTACGATGGCTCTTATCACCCTGTTGACTCTAACGAAATGGCATTTAAGCTTGCCGCTATTTTGGCGTTTAAGGAAGCAATGCCCAACGCAATGCCGACTTTGTTGGAGCCGGTTGGCGCTTTGGCCGTTACCGTTCCGGAGTCTTATGTGGGCGATGTAATGGGTGATTTGAGCAAGCGTCGCGGCCGTCCGATGGGTATGAATCCCGATGCAGACGGCAATACGGTTGTCGAAGCCGAAGTGCCTATGGCTGAAATGGGCAACTACGCCATCGACCTGCGTGCCATGACCCAAGCGCGTGGCTCGTTCACCTTGGAGTTTGTGCGGTACGAGGAAGTGCCGAAGGCAAACCAGGCCAAAATCATCGAAGATGCAAAGAACGACGACTAATCAAACAAAAGCGGTGCAGGGCCTGAACAGAACCCTCAAAAACGGACAATAGACAAAACGCCCCCTTATGTAGGATAATAACTACATGAGGGGGCGTAATTATGTCTAAACGAAAGTATACACATTTTACAGCATTAAAACCGGAGTGGCGCCGCTAACGCTGCGCCACTCCGCTTAAACTTCATTATTCTACATAAGACCGGGGCTGACTACTTGCGATACGCCTTTTTACATAGCCATTCTGGCTTTGTTCAGCTTGTCTGCATAGCAGAACAGCACAAAGCCGATGACAAACAACACTGCAATCGAGCCGACTGCCAAGCCGGTATTGGCGATGGGCAATCCAAACAGGGAGAATGTCATTCCGTCGGTCAGCTGGCTGACCAACGCGACCAAGGTTGTGCCCACAAAGGAAGCGCCCTTTCCGCAAATATCCATCAGTCCGTAATACTCACCGCTGCGCTCGGCAGGAATAATCTTGCCTAAATAGGAACGACTGAGCGCCTGTATGCCACCTTGGAACATACCCACCAGCACCGCCAACAGCCAGAACTGCCATTGACTTGCCAGGAACACCGCAAACAGGGCAATTCCCGTATAGCAAATGATGCAAATTTTAATCAGCAACGCGGTGTCGTGCTTGGCGGAAAAACGCCCGAAGATAATCGAACAGGGGAAGGCTACAATTTGGGTAACCAACAGCGCCAACAACAAGCCTGTGGTATCCAAGCCCAGGGATTTTCCGTAGGCGGTTGCCATATCGATAATGGTATACACACCGTCGATAAAGAAGAAGAACGCCAGCAGGTAAACAAAAATATGCTTTTGCTTTTTTGCCTCAGCGAAAGAGCTTCCCAATTGCCGAAAGGTCGCCAGCACAGGATTTTCTACCCGTTCCTGATAAGCACTTTGGCGATACCGCTTCACTAGTGGCAGACTGCACACCAGCCACCACAGGGCGGTTATCAGGAAAGACACAATCAATGCCGTAATTTGGCTGATGCCGAATAGCTCATAGCCCAGCACCACAACCAGGCACACCGCAAACGGAATCACCGAACCGATATAGCCCAAGGCATAGCCAAGGGTGGACACTCTGTCCATTTGGTTATGGTCCGTAACCTCGGGGAGCATAGAATCATAAAACACGATGCTGGAAGAATAGCCCACCTTGGCAATCACGAAAATCACCAAAAACGACAGCCAGCTCCACGCGACACCCAGCATGGCGCAGCCTGCAACGCCCAGCACCATACTGATGATAAACAGGGGTTTTTTGAAGCCTCTTTGGTCTGCCAGCGTGCCACACACCGGCCCAATCACCGCCACCAAAATTGTGGCAACCGAGCCGGCATAGCCCCAATAGGACAGGTAATCCGACTGGCTCAAATTTGCCTTCCCTGCCAAGTAGTCAAAGTAAATGGGCAGTAATGTGGATACCAACAAAATAAATGCGGAGTTTGCAATATCGTAGAGAATCCAGCTTTTCTCCAGCTTGGTCAACTTCATGGGGGTTCCTCTCTTTCTACTCTCCTTATTTAGGATATGTTGCTCTACCCTAGCCAAAAGCCGCCGAAAAATCCGTCTCCAACGGCGCGTTATAGGTCAAGTGCGCATTTAACTGCAACAACAGGCTTGGGAATTTTTCCTCTGCCTGTTTATACAGCGAAAAAAGCGGCGCGTTCAAATGCGCACATTGGGAATTGGGCCCTTGGGTCATCACAAGACCGCGGTACTCCCTGCCGGCAAGTCCCAAACCCCTTTTTATCCATTCCCGTCCCGTTTGGTTTCCGATAGCAAGGGCTTTGGTTGCCAGCGCCATATTCCGCACAGCGGCGGCAATTACCTTGTCTGTTACACCGGGGAAGAAGCGTGCCGCCGTTGCACATTCTGCCGGTGATAAACGGATATGGCGGCTTAAATCCTGCTTCTCGGGTGGGCATCTGCCGTCCATATCCAGCAAGAAGCGGTCAAATTCCGTTTCCAATGCAATATGCTCTGCAACGCCTTCCTTGTCCTGTTGCCATACAAAGGGGTGGCACACAGAATCTAAGGCATAATGGCACAGCAGACCGTACAGGTACGCCTCCGCCTCCGCAGACGGATTGAGGCGCAGACCTCTGCACACCCGTCCGAAAAACTCCTTGCCGGACTGCCTGTGAATCCGGCTTGCCAAAGCTCCTGTCTTCGTCCGTCGCAAAGGATTATAGTAAAAAAAGATATCCGGTCCGTGCAGACCCACATCGTACAGCTGGCGATTCCGTTTGACTGTACGCTTAATATCTCCCGGCATGGCATCGAGTGCTGCCACGCCAAACCGGTAATGCGCATAGGTATAGGGCATAAAAACTCCTCCGAGATGAAATTCACCTTTATTTTACACCATATCCTCTGCGGAGAAAAGGGTAAACTTGTAAATTTTCTTGCTTTTACAAAATTTCCCCGGCGGTTTT